>NZ_LSIX01000859.1:0-4266 GCF_001556475.1 Methylobacterium sp. CCH5-D2
CCGCCCCACCGCCTCCTCCACCAGCGCGGCGCCGCGCGCCTCGGAGAGGGCCTCGCCCACCATTAGGATCGCAGGCCCCTCCAGCCCCGCCGCCTCGATCCGGTCGGCGAGGTCGGCAGCGCTGCCGCGCACCGTCGCCTGGGCGGGCCGCGTCGCGTTGAACACCACGAGCGCGGGCGTCGCGGGCGCCAACCCTTCCGCCACCGCCCGCTCCAGCAACGCCCGCAGCGTGCGCTTGGGCATGTAGACCACGGTGGTGACGCTGGGATCCGCCAGCGCGCCCCAGTTCAGGTCGTCGGGGAGCGCGCCGCGGCGGTCGTGGCCGGTGACGAATTGCAGGCGGCGCGCGGCGTCGCGGTGGGTCAGCGAGACGCCGAGCGTGGCGGCAGCCCCCTGCGCCGCGCTCACGCCCGGTACCACCGCCACCGGGATGCCCGCGGCGCGGCAGGCCTCGATCTCCTCGCCGGCCCGGCCGAAGACCAGCGGGTCGCCGGATTTCAGCCGCACCACCTGCTTGCCCGAGCGGGCGAGCTGCACCATCAGCGCGTTGATGTCGTCCTGACGGCAGGAGGGGCCGTGCCCGGTCTTGCCGACCAGCATCGTGCGGGCCTCGCGGCGAGCGTAGTCGAGGATTTCGGGCGCCACGAGGTCGTCGTACAGGATCACGTCCGCGTTCCGCAGAGCGCGCAGCGCCTTCAGCGTGAGGAGTTCCGCGTCGCCCGGCCCCGCGCCGACGAGCGTCACGGCGCCGCCCTTCGGCGCGGCCTCGGTCTGGGCGAGCAGCCCGGCGAGGTCGTCGGCGCCCGGCGCCCGGTCGGGCTCGGCGAAGGCGCGGTCGGTGAAGCGCTCCCAGAAGAAGCGCCGCTCGGCAAAACCGTGGAAGCGCCCGGTGACCGCCTCGCGCCAGTCGCGCGCGGCGGCGACCCAGCGGGCAAAGCCCCGCGGCAGCATCGCCTCGATGCGCGCCCGCACGGTCTGGCCGAAGACCGGGGCGGCGCCCTCGGTGGAGATGCCGACGACGAGCGGCGAGCGGTTGACGATGGCGCCGAACTTCACGTCGCAGAGATGCGGCCGGTCGACCGCGTTGACGATGGCGCCGGCACCGCGCGCCGCCGCCACGAAGGCGACGCAGTCGCGCTCGTCCTCCATCGCCCCGATGGCGAAGGCCGCACCCCAGAGGTCGTCCGGCGTCCAGCGCCGCTCGTGAAGTGTGACGCGACCCGAGACCACCTCGCCCGGCACCGCGCGCAGCTCCTCGGAGGGATCCTCCGCGTAGACGTCGACCTCGGCGCCCGCGGCGGCGAGCAGCTTCACCTTCCAGGGTGCGCCGCCGTTCGAGCCCGCCAGCACCGCGCGCTTGCCTTGGAGCGGCACGAAGACGGGCAGGACGGCGAGCGGCTCCAGGCCGGCCTTGGTCTCGCGGGGTTCTCTGGAGGTGCGCATGAGTGTGGGCTTCGACACGGGAATCCGTCCAAAGTGCGGTCAGGCCGCCGAGCGCGCAAGCGCCGCGGGGAGCAGCTTGCGGATCTCTGGGATGCACGAGCCGCAATTCGTGCCGGCCCGGCAGGCCGCGCCGACCGCCTCGACGCTGTGGGCGCCCGCCCCGATCGCCGCCGTGATCGCGTCGAGCCCGACGCCGTGGCAGGCGCAGACCACCGGGCCGGCCGCCGCGGTGGCGGCCCGGCCCGACAGCAGGGCGCGCCGCTCAGGGGCGTCGGGCGCGTCGGCGGCGAAGAGCGCCTTGGCGGCCTCCCAGTCGGGTTTCTGCTCTGCCGGCGCGTAGGCCAGGCAGGCGACGAGCCGTTCGCCGTCGTAGACCGCGCAGCGGTAGCGCCCGCGGGCGTGGTCGGCGTACTCGGCGAGCTCGTAGCCCTGGAACAGGCCGCGCATCAGCATCGCGACCGCGCGTGAGCCCTCCTGGGTGGCGAAGAGCAGGCCCCAGCCGCCGGTGACCGCCGCGCGGGCCCACCACCAGCCCTCGGGCGGGGCGACGCCCTCGCGGGTGAGCAGGTAGCCGCGCGCCCGGTAGGCGACCGGAGCGACCGAGGCCGGGGTCGCCTTCAGCTCGGGCTGGCCCGAGACCGGGTCCGGCACGCCGCGGACCAGGGCGCCGACCCGCGCCTTGGAGGCGGTAGAATCGCTCCAGTGCATCGGCATGAACAGGCTGCCGGGGGCGACCGAGGGCGTCACCATCACCTCGAGTTCCGCCGAGCCGTGCTCGGTCGAGACCGCCGCGATGCCGCCGTCGGCGAGGCCGTAGCGGGCGGCGTCGTCCGGGTGCACCTCGCAGAACGGTACGGCGCGGTGGGCCGAGAGGCGCTGGCTCTTCCCGGTGCGCGTCATCGTGTGCCAGTGGTCGCGGATGCGGCCGGTGTTGAGAACCAGCGGGCGGGCCTCGCTCACGGCCTGCGCCAGCGCCGGCGGCTGCACCGCGACGAAGCGGGCGCGCCCGTCGAAGGTGTAGAAGCGCCCGTCCGCGAAGAGCCGGGCCTTGGTGCCGCCGCGCTTCGGCAGCGGCCACTGGACCGGGCGGTTCACCTCGTAGGCGGCGTCCGAGATGTCGGCCAGCCCGCCGATGTCGAAGTCGCGGCTGCCGTTGTTCTCGAAGGCCGAGAGGCCGGCATGCTGGCGGAACACGGCCGCCGCGCTGGTGAAGCTGAAAGCCTGCCCGTGCCCGAGGCGGCGCCCGACATCGGCCAGCACCGCCCAGTCGGGCCGCGCCTCGCCCGGCGCCTTGAGGAAGCGGCGCTGGCGCGAGATGCGCCGTTCCGAGTTCGTCACCGTGCCGTCCTTCTCGCCCCAGGCGAGCGCGGGCAGCAGCACGGTCTTGCGGCCGCTCGCGCGGGCGGTGTCGGAATCGGCCATCACCTCGGAGACGACGTAGAGGTCGAGCTTGACGATCGCCTCCCGGATCAGGTCGGCCCGCGGCATCGAGACCAGCGGGTTGGTGCCCATGACCCAGAGGGCCTTGATCTTGCCGCGCTGGATCGCCTCGAACAGCGCGACCGCCTTCATGCCCTCGCCCGTGATGATGTTGGGCGCGCGCCAGAAGCGGCGGACCCGGTCCACCTCCTCGGGCGCGAAGTGCATGTGGGCGGCCAGCATGTTGGCGAGCCCCCCGACCTCGCGCCCGCCCATGGCGTTCGGCTGGCCGGTGAGCGAGAACGGGCCCATGCCGGGTCGCCCGATCCGCCCCGTGGCGAGGTGGCAGTTCAGGATCGCGTTGGCCTTGTCGGTGCCCTGCGCCGACTGGTTCACGCCCATCGAGAACGCGGTCACCACCCGCTCGGTGCGGGTGAACAGGTCGTAGAAGCTGCCGATCTCGGAATCCGTGAGGCCGGTGAGCGCGGCCACCGCCGCGCGGTTCGGCGCGATCAGCCGGGCGCGGTCGAGGGCCGCGTCGAAGCCCGCGGTGTGGTCGGCCACGTACCGGGCGTCGAGCGCGCCGGTATCCGCCAGATGCACGAGGAGCCCCGAGAACAGGGCGGTGTCGCTGCCGGGCCGGATCCCCAGGAAGAGGTCGGCCTCCTCGCCGGTCTGGGTCTTCCTCGGGTCGATCACCACGAGCTTGGTGCCGCGCCTGGTGCGCGCGTCGACCATGCGGCGGAACAGGATGGGGTGGCACCACGCGGTGTTGGAGCCGGTGAGCACGATGAGGTCGGCCTCGTCGAGGTCCTCGTAGCAGCCCGGCACCGTGTCCGAGCCGAAGGCGCGGCGGTGCGCCGCTACGGCGCTCGACATGCAGAGGCGCGAGTTGGTGTCGACGTGCGGTGTGCCGATGAAGCCCTTCGCGAGCTTGTTGGCGACGTAGTAATCTTCCGTGAGGAGCTGGCCCGAGAGGTAGAAGGCGATGGCGTCCGGCCCGTGCCGCTCGGCGGCCTTGCGCAGGCCGCCCGCGACGGTGCCGAGCGCCGATTCCCAGCTCTGGCGCACCCCATCGACCTGCGGGTGGAGCAGGCGGTTCTCCAGCGACAGGGTCTCGCCGAGCGCCGAGCCCTTCGAGCAGAGCCGGCCGAGATTGGCCGGATGCTCCGGATCGCCCGCGATCCCGGCGCCCCCCTGCCCGTCCGGCGTCGCGAGCACCCCGCAGCCCACCCCGCAATAGGGGCAGGTGGTGCGAACCGTCTGCTCCGGCACCGGCACGGTCATGGGCTCTTCCTCGGGCGGTCGTTGAGTGGCCGGCAGCAAGAGTCGGGCCGCCTGCCGGTGCATGACGGGTCGAACGGGGCCGGACGAGGCGTGGGTCCCCTCTCCCGTGCGGGAGAG
>NZ_LSIX01000085.1:0-234 GCF_001556475.1 Methylobacterium sp. CCH5-D2
GCGCCCAGCGGCCGCAGCGCCAGGGCGGCCGGGTGGTGCGGGTGGGCGTCCCAGAAGGCGGGCGGGCGCATCAGGCCTGGAGGGCGGCGAGCTTCTGGTGCGCGACGAAGGGCTCCAGCACCGCGAGCGTGCGCGTCACCGCCCCCTCGAAGGGCCGCAGCGCCCGCTGCCCGGCCTCGGCCACCGCCGCGGCGCGCTGCGGCTCGGCGAGCAGGGCGCCGACCCGCGCGGCAA
>NZ_LSIX01000860.1:0-222 GCF_001556475.1 Methylobacterium sp. CCH5-D2
CAGGATCACCTGCAGGCCCCGGCTCGCCGCGTACGCGACGACGCCGTCCATCTGCGCGAGCTCGCTCGTGCTCAGCGGACCGTTCGCGGCGAGCTGCACCCGCTCCCAGAGGAAGGGCAGCCGGACGATCGACATGCCTTTGCCGGCGTAGTAATCGATCTCCTGCTGGGTCGGGTATGTGTAGTCCGTGCCGAGTGTTCCGGGCAGATGTCCGCCGCCGAA
>NZ_LSIX01000861.1:0-55965 GCF_001556475.1 Methylobacterium sp. CCH5-D2
ATCCTGCTCCGATCATAGGCATTTCGGCCGCCGGGGCGAGGGCGACATCGGCCCGCGGGCCGCCGCCGATACGGCCAAGCTACGCCCGGCGCTCGCTTTTTTCAAAGCTTCATACTAAAGCACCTGACCCTTCCGCGCGAAGCGGGCCGGGGGGCTGCCGCTCCTCCCGACCGCTCTCGCGTCACCGCCTGCCCCGGACCGGGGTCGGGTTCGGGCCGCCGGCCCTGAGCCCCGCCGCCGCCGTTTCAGTCAGGGAACGCGCATGCCGACCATCGCCCTCGTCGACGACGACCGCAACATCCTCACATCCGTGTCGATCGCGCTGGAGACCGAAGGATACCGGATCCAGACCTACACGGACGGCGCCTCGGCGCTCGACGGGCTGCGGCACTCGCCGCCGGATCTCGCCATCTTCGACATCAAGATGCCCCGCATGGACGGGATGGAGCTTCTCAGGCGCCTGCGGCAGAAATCGGACCTTCCGGTGATCTTCCTAACCTCGAAGGACGAGGAGATCGACGAGCTGTTCGGCCTCAAGATGGGCGCCGACGACTTCATCCATAAGCCGTTCTCGCAGCGTCTCCTCGTCGAGCGGGTCAAGGCGGTGTTGCGCCGCTTCGCCCCGAAGGACGGCCCCGGCGCGCCGCCCCGCGAGGCGGATGCCGCCGCCCGTTCCCTGGAGCGCGGCGCCCTGATGATGGACCCGGAGCGCCACACCTGCACCTGGAAGGGCGAGCCGGTGACGCTAACCGTGACCGAGTTCCTGATCCTGCAGGCCCTGGCCCACCGCCCCGGCGTCGTGAAGAGCCGCAACGCCCTGATGGATGCGGCCTACGACGATCAGGTCTACGTGGACGACCGCACCATCGACAGCCACATCAAGCGGCTGCGCAAGAAGTTCAAGGTGACGGACACGAACTTCGACATGATCGAGACCCTGTACGGGGTCGGATACCGCTTCAAGGAAGGCTGAGAGGCGGGCTCCCGCGACGACCCATCCTCAGTCCAAGACCTTCCGAGCCGTGCCGCCCGTAACCTCAGACGATTCGCCCCCGCGCCGCACCCTGTTCGGCCGGCCGCTGCCCACGCCCTTCACCTGGCCGCGTTCCGTCTGGGACGGGGTCGGCCAGCGCGCCGCCTCCAGCCTGACGCGCCGCATCGTCGTGCTCAACCTCGTTGGGTTGATCGCGCTGCTGGTCGGATTCCTCTACCTGAACCAGTTCCGCCAGGGCCTGATCCAGGCCCGCGTCCAGAGCCTCGCGATCCAGGGCGAGATCATCGCGAGCGCCATCGCCTCCTCGGCCTCCGTCGATACGGACACGATCCGGGTCGATCCGGACAAGCTGCTGCAGGATCAGGCCGGCGAGAGCGCGGAGGAGGAATCCGCCCCGCTCGCCTTCTCGCTGAACCCCGAGCGGGTGGCGCCGCTGCTCTCGCGCCTCGTCACGCCCACCGGCAACCGGGCCCGGGTCTACGACCGCGAGGGCGGCCTGCTGTTCGATACCCGCTCGCTGTTCAACCGCGAGGGGCGGGGCGATCCGGCACCCCAGCACGCGCCGAACGCGCTGGAGCGGGCGGTGTCCTGGGTCCACGCCCACCTTGCCACCCTGTTCGGCGGGCGCTCGAAGGCCACCGAGGAGGTCGGCCCTGCCAACGGCCATTCGCTGCGCGAGGTCCAGACCGCCCTCTCCGGCGCCCGCGGCAGCCTGGTCCGCCGCAACACGGTCGGCGAGACCACGGTCTCGGTCGCGGTGCCGATCCACAAGGGGGGGCAGGTCCGCGGCGCCCTGCTGATCTCGACGCAAGGGGACGCAATCGACCGGGTCATCGCCTCCGAGCGCTTCGGCCTGTTCCAGGTCTTCATCGTCGCCGCGCTGGTGATGGTGGTGCTCTCGATCCTGCTCGCCGGGGCCATCGCCGGGCCGGTGCGGCGGCTGGCCGAGGCCGCCGAGAAGGTGCGGATGGGCATCAAGACCCGCGAGGAGATCCCCGACTTCACCGACCGCACCGACGAGATCGGCCACCTCTCGGGCGCGCTGCGCGACATGACCCAGGCGCTCTACCGGCGCATCGACGCCATCGAGAGCTTCGCGGCGGATGTCAGCCACGAGTTGAAGAACCCGCTGACTTCGCTGCGCAGCGCCGTCGAGACCCTGCCGCTCGCCAAGACCGACGATTCCCGCAGCCGCCTGATGGCGATCATCCAGCACGACGTGCGCCGCCTCGACCGGCTGATCAGCGACATCGCCGACGCCTCGCGCCTCGACGCGGAACTGGCGCGCGCCGAGGCGCGGCGCGTGGACATGCGCAAGCTCCTGACCACGGTGATCTCGGTCGCCAACGAGCGGCGGCGCCCGAAGGACTGCCTGATCCAGCTCGACATCGAGGCGCCGCCCGGCAGCGACGAGGCGCCCTTCGCCATCATCGGCCACGACAGCCGGCTGGGACAGGTGGTCAACAACCTGATCGACAACGCCCGCTCGTTCTCGCCCTCCGACGCGAAGGTGCGGGTGGCGCTCCGGCGCGTGCGCGGCGAGGTCGAGATGATCTGCGAGGACGAGGGGCCGGGCATTCCCGAGCACGCCCTGGAGCGGATCTTCGAGCGCTTCTACACCGACCGGCCGGAGCAGGGATTTGGCCAGAACTCGGGCCTCGGCCTCTCGATCTCGCGGCAGATCGTGCAGGCGCACCGAGGCTCGATCCGGGCCGAGAACAGGCCCGGCCCGGCCAACGAGGACGGCGAGCCGACGGTGCGCGGCGCTCGCTTCATCGTGCGCCTGCCGGCGGCCCCCCGCCAACTCGCCGCCTGAGCCGGTGACGCGCCTCACAGCGCACGCCACCTGCGTGGTGCTGGGGGAGGCGGGCGTGCTGATCCGGGGGGCGTCGGGCTCCGGCAAGTCGAGCCTCGCGCTGGCGCTGCTCGACCGGGCCCGGCTCGCCGGCGGCTTCGCGGCCCTCGTCGGCGACGACCGGGTGCGGCTGGCGCGGCATCACGACCGCCTCGTGGCCCGCCCGCACCCGCGTGTCGCCGGCCTGATCGAGGTGCGGGGCCTCGGCATCCGCGAAGCCGCCGGTCTCGGCCACGCCGCGTTGCCGGCCTGCGTTCTGCGCCTCGCCGTCGATCTCGTGGCCGCGGGTCCACGCCTGTCGGAGCCGGAGGCCGGCCGGACCCGGATCCTCGGCCTGGACCTGCCCTGCCTCGTCGCGGATCGGGCCCTGCGTGATTCGGGGCTCGTTCCCGGACTGGTCTCCGCGATGCTTTTCGCGTGCGCGAGGACGCCTACGGGCGTTGCTTCGCGGCCGCACAGCCCGGCTGAGAGTTCGGCCGTAGAGCAGGGGGCATAGCGCGCCCGTGACGGTCGTGGCATGATGATGACGCTGTTTTGAGCAAAACGTCGCGACTGCCTTGTGTCGGGGGTGTGCGATGCACAACATGGCGGCTCGGTTCACAGGACGTCGGAACGTGCGTCGATGATTGGCATGGTGCTCGTCACCCACGGTTTGCTCGCGACCGAGTTCAAGGCCGCGCTCGAGCACGTGGTCGGCCCGCAGGAGCAGATCGAGACCATCACGATCGGCCCGGACGACGACATGGAGATGCGCCGCCGGGACATCATGTCGGCGGTCGGGCGCGTGAACACGGGCACCGGCGTGGTGGTGCTCACCGACATGTTCGGCGGCACGCCCTCGAACCTCGCGCTCTCCTGCATGAACGGCGGTGCGGTCGAGGTGGTCGCCGGCATCAACCTGCCGATGCTCATCAAGCTTGCCAGCGTGCGCGAGGAGGAGTCCCTCGGCGACGCCGTGCTCCACGCCCAGGAGGCGGGCCGCAAGTACATCAACGTCGCCTCCCGGGTGCTCGCCGGCAAGTGACTCGGACAAGTGACCCGGACGTGACGTCCCCGTGATCCGGCGCGGCCGATCCGGACTTCCGTCCTCCCCCCGAACCAGCTAGGCACTGAGCACGACGGTCCCGAGCCGTCGCCCGCGCGGAATCGAGGGCGCACCGTGCCGATGGACGACCTCTACGAGACGGACGACGACCCGCCGGTGCCGGAGGGCGGGTTCCTGCGGACCCTGCCGATCATCAACCGGCGCGGCCTGCACGCCCGGGCCTCGGCCAAGTTCGTGCAGACGGTAGAGCGCTTCGACGCGGCCGTGACGGTGACCCGGGCCGGCGAGACGGTGGGCGGGCGCTCGATCATGGGCCTGCTGACGCTCGGCGCCGCACAGGGCACCTCGGTCGCCGTCACCGCCGTCGGCACCGATGCCCAGGCCTGCCTCGACGCGATCGAGGCGTTGCTCGCCAACCGCTTCGGCGAAGACGAGTAGGCGACCTTCGATCGTCCGGTTTCCGGACGCCGCAGCCGCGGGGTGAAGGGGATTCGCAACGGACGGTTAAGGTTACCGTCCTAGATATGCTCGCATTGTTCCGTATCCCGGCGGTTCGGCCGCCCTGAGGATCACTGCGATGCGTAACCGATCCCTGGCAATGCTGGCGCTTCTCGGCCTGACCGCCGCCGACGCACGGGCGGCTGACCTCGGATACGATTACCTGCGCGGTTCCGAATACGACGAGCCGGCCGTTGTGACGACCGCGCTGATCGATTGGAGCGGCGTCTATGCCGGCGGCCATGTCGGCTGGAGCACGACGAACTTCGGCTTCAAGAATGCTGGCCGTACGGAGATCGCCCACATTCTCCGGCAGACCCTGGTCGAGAAGGAGTTCGGGGTCTCCACTTGGAATCAGCTCACTGACAAGCGTCGCAGCGGGCTCTCCTACGGCGGGTTCGGCGGCTTCAACGTCCAGTACGGAGACGTCGTCTTCGGTGTAGAGGGCGACTATACGAGCCTCAACCAGAAGGCCTATGCCGCGGATTCGGTCTCACGCTACATGCAGGGCTCGACGGGGCTCTACTACTCGGTCACGGCAAACACCACATCGCGGGTCGCGCTGACCGATTACGGCACGCTTCGTGCCCGCATCGGGTACGCCTTCGGGCCCCTTCTGCCGTTCGTCACCGGCGGCCTGGCACTTGGTCGCGCCGTCGTCGGCAACGAGGTGAGCGTCTTCACCGGAGAGTACACCGATCTCGCCCGTCAGGCGCGGGTGGGGGGCAGCGGTTGGCAGACCACCGCCAATCACGGCGAGAAATATGCGGCCGGCGCCGCGCTGGGTGCCGGCATCGACTATGCCATCACCTCCAACGTCTTTCTGCGGGCCGAGTATCAGTACATTCTCTTCGGCAAGTTCGGCGATCACCTGATGAACGTGAACACCGTCCGCAGCGCCGTCGCGGTCAAGTTCTGAGCCCCGGACCGACGAGAAGCCTGAGCGAGCGGAGCGGTACGATGACAGGTCGATATCCAGCCTGCCTGTTGCTCGGCGCCTTCGCGGCCGCGCTGCTGGCTCCCGTCGCCCCGGCCATGGCACAGGGATATGGCCCCCCGCCGCGCCCTTGCGCGCCCGCGCCCTGCCGCCGGCCGCCACCGCCGCCCGGGTTCGGCTACGGCCCACCGGCCATCGTCAGCGGATACCTGCCGCGCAACAACAACCTGCCGATGTACAACGAGCCTCCGGCGCGCCGGCCTGCGTGGTGAGCGCGCGTCAGCTCTCCAGCTCGCTGTCCCAGTACAGGTAATCGAGCCAGGTGTGGTGGTACTGCCGGTGGTCGAACTCGGGCTGGCGGTGGTGCAGCTCGTAGCGGGTGGGGCGGCGCGGCTCGTTGAGGAGCGGCATCGCGGCCTCGTCCGGGGTGCGGTTGGCCTTGCGCAGGTTGCAGGGGCTGCAGGCCGCGACCACGTTCTCCCAGCTCGACAGGCCACCGCGGGAGCGGGGCACCACATGGTCGAAGGTCAGGCCCCCGGAGGGGAGGCGCAGGCCGCAATACTGGCAGCTGAAGCCGTCGCGCAGGTAGATGTTGTAGCGCGTGAAGGCCGGACTGCGCGCCAGCGTCACGTAGTTCTTGAGGGCGACGACGCTCGGCACCCGGAGCGAGCGGCTCGGCGAGCGCGCCTCGACGTCGTAGCTCGCCACCAGGGTCACCCGGTCGAGGAACAGGGCGGTGAAGGCGTCCTTCCAGGACCAGAGCGAGAGCGGATTGTAGGAGAGCGGCCGGTAATCCGCGTTCAGCACGAGGGTCTGCAGGTCCATCATCGGCACCACGCTTCGAACGGTGGCCCGGCGGCAGGTCGCGCAGGCCAGATGCGGCGCGCAGCCTCCGGGCGGGGAACGACGGGATCGACGGTGTCGCGGCGCTGTCTGACGGGCGCGTGACAGGCACAGGGCGCCGACGCGTGGGGCGGCCGCGGACGTTGGGGTATAGGACGGGCCGACGGGCGCCCGAGGGGACCCGAGGTGGCGGATACGACCGCCGCGTGGCGGGGCGCCGGCGGCTCGCCGCCCGGCCGCGCCCCTTCGCGTGGTAACGAAAAGGCCCTGTCCATCGGGGCTTAGTCTAATATCAGGGTGACAGCCTTGTGAAGCCGCGTTCGCATCACCCGGCGACGCACCCACAGGATGGCGCGATCACGGGCCGGGGCCGCCCCGATCGCGCTGCGCGAGGCGGCCCGCTCGTGGGCGGGCAGGATCCGCGCCGGCCCCGGGTCGCCAGCGGCGGCCTTTCGCACTATGACTGGCCCCGGCCCGCCCGCGTACCCGGCGGTCCCAAACCCTCCGGGCGCCCGCGTGCCCCGAGAGACGGCGCCGAGAGGGCGCCGCGACCCCGCATGCCACAGATCTGCGCCCGCCCGCCGCTCCCGCGCCGGCACGCGCCACAGAAGGATGCCGCAGAAGGATGCTGATGAGCCGACGTCCGAGCCGCCCAGCGAGCCGAGGCCTGCCCCCGCACGGCCTGTCCGAGACGCGCCGCGGACCGCGCCTGGCCCTTCTGGCGCTGCTGGCCGGCCTCGTCGCCGCGCCCGCGGCGCTCGCTCAGCAGCCCGCGGCCCAGCAATCTCCCGCGCTCCAGCAGGCGCCCGCGGCCCAGCAGGCGCCCGCGGCTCAGCAAGCGCCCGCGGCTCAACAAGCGCCGGCCCCGAAGCCCAAGCCGGCGCCCGAGCTGTCCGAGCAGGCCAAGCAGGTTCGGGCCAAGCTCGACGCGGCCAAGGAGGTGCTCGACCGGCAGGAGAAGGAGCTCGGCCAGACCCACGTCTCGATGGCGGACCTCGCGGCGATCCGCGACACCGTCGCACCGATCGTCGATGAGATGCGCACCCTCGTCGCCCAGATCGACGCGCCGCTCGCCTCCGCCCGGGAGCGGCTCAGCCAGCTCGGGCCCAAGCCCAAGGACGCGCCCGAGAGCGCGGACGTCGCCGAGGAGCGCGCCGAGCGCGAGGCGGCGGTGGTGCGCATCGACGATTTCCAGCGCCTCGCCCGCGCCACGCTGGTCCAGGGCGACCAGATCATCGACCGGGTCCAGAACAAGCGCCGCGCCTCCTTCACCAAAGGGCTGTTCGAGCGCTCCCTGTCCCTGGTGAGCCCGACCTTGTGGAGCCGGGTCGCGGCCGACATCCCGCGCGACACCCGCTCGCTGCAGAGCGCGCTCGCCGACATCGGCCTGCTGTTCACGCGCAACGGCACGGTCTGGAACCTGCTGCTGCTCGGGCTCGCCTTCGGCGTCTCGGCGGCGCTCTATCTCGGGCGGCGCAACATCGCGCCCAAGCTCGGGCGGCGCGATGCCGCTCGAACTGATCCGACCCGACGCGAGACCCTGCTCGGTGCCTGGCGGGTGATCCTTGTAGGCACCCTGCCGGCGGTCGCGGGCAGCTACGCGGTCTACTACGCTCTCGACGCCACCGACCTGCTGCCCTCGCGGCTCCTGCCCTTCGCGGGCGCCGTGCTCGGGGGGCTAGCCTTCATCGGCTTCGTCGAGGCGCTCTGCGACGGTCTGCTCTCGCCCGACAAGCCGGCCTGGCGGCCTGCCCCGGTGAGCGACGCCGCCGCCACACGGGTGAAGCGGCTGGCGGTCGGCATCGCCACCGTCATCACCGTGGTCAAGGCGATCGAGGCGCTCAACACCGGCATCTCGGCGGCGCTACCGATCTCGATCGCCACCCGCGGCGTCGGGGCACTCGCGATGGCCATGATGCTAGCGATCGGCCTGCACCGCTTCGCCGACCGGGAGGAGGAGGAGGAGGCCTGCTTCGGCCCCTACGTGCCGACCAAGACCACCACCGGCATCGGCGGTCCCGCGCGGCTGTTCGGCTGGGCGGCGGTGGTCGTGATCGTGGGCGCGGACCTCGGCGGCTACGTCGCCTTCGCGAGCTTCCTGATCGACCAGCTCGTCTGGACCGCGAGCCTCCTCGTCCTGCTCTACCTGCTGGCGCAGAGCGTGGATTCGTTCGTGGGCGGCACGCTCTGCGACGACACCCGCTTCGCGACCGCGCTCCAGGCCAATACGGGTCTGCGCAAGCGCTCGCTCAACCAGATCGCGGTGCTGACCACGGGCGCCTCGCGAGTGGTGCTCTACCTGCTCGTGGCGCTGCTCGCGCTCGCGCCCTGGGGGCTCGATTCCACCGACATCTTCTCCTCGGTGCGCTCGGCCTTCTTCGGCTTCAAGGTCGGCGACGTCACCATCTCGCTCTCCACTATCACCTTCGCCATCGCAATCATGGTGCTGGGTGTCGCGATCACGCGGGGCATCCAGCGCTGGCTGGAGAACACCTACCTGCCGGCGACCGATCTCGACGCGGGCCTGCGCAACTCGATCTCGACGGTCTCGGGCTATTGCGGCTTCCTGCTCGCGTTGGCCATCGCCTTCTCGTATCTGGGCCTGAGCCTCGAGAAGCTGACGATCGTGGCCGGCGCGCTCTCGGTCGGTATCGGTTTCGGCCTGCAATCGATCGTCAACAACTTCGTCTCCGGCCTGCTGCTGCTCTGGGAGCGCCCGATCCGCGTCGGCGACCAGGTGCTGATCGGCGACAGCGAGGGCATCGTGAAGCGCATCTCCGTGCGCTCCACCGAGATCCAGACCTTCGACCGCTCTGCCGTGATCGTGCCGAACTCGAACCTGATCTCCGGCATCGTGAAGAACCGGGTGCGCGGCGACCGGATCGGCCGCACCTCGATCACGGTGAGCATCCCGCGCGCCCTCGATCCGGTGCGGGCGGCCGAACTGATGATCGAGACCGCCTCCGGGCTGCCCGAGGTGCTGAAGGATCCCGCGCCCCGGGTGGTGTTCCGCAAGATCGGCGACGCCAACCTCGATTTCGAGCTGATCGTGATGATCGTCGACGTCTCGCTCTCCCTGAAGGTGACGAACGACTTGAACTTTGCGGTCTTCAGGGCCTTATCGGATGCTGGCTTCATCCCGATCGCGGGCCCGCCCTCGAGCTTCGTCACGGTGCAGGGCCTCGACGGGATGCAGACCGCGATGTCCGAGATCGCGACCCGGTTCGGGCAGGGCGGCCCGCGCCGGGACGGCACGGCCGACGCCGCCAAGCGCGAGGCGGCCGAGTAGGGGTTTGGGAGGCGGAAGGGTGCGGGGGATCGGTCTCATCGGCGGCATCTGCGCGGTGGCGCTTCTCGGCGGCTGCGCGGGCAATACCGGATCGCCCGTCGCCGCGGTCCCGACCCTCTACCTTCCGCTCGCCAGCTCCGCGGCCCAGCTCGATGCCGCGGCGGCGCGCGACATGATCTCCGCCTACCGGCGCAACCGGGGCGAGAAGCCGCTGGTGATCGACCCGGACCTGCAGCGCCTCGCCGAGGCCGAGGCCGCCGCGATGGCACTGGCCGACCGGCCGAGCAAGGCGCAGACGGTGAAGACCGCGGTCGCGCGCCTCGGCTACGACCAGGCCAACGCCAACCTCTCGGCGGGCTACCACACCTTGGCCGAGGCCTTCTCGGGCTGGCGCGACAGCCCGCCCCACAACGCCGTGATGCTCGATCCAGCCGCAACCCGCATGGGCATCGCCACGGCCTTCGCGCCGGGCTCGAAGTACAAGGTCTACTGGGCGCTGCTGACGGCCAAGTAGCCGGTGGACGCGCAAGGGGAGGGGCGGATGCGGCGCGCGGTCCGGGTTCTCGTGGCGCTGCTCGTGCTCACCGCCCCGGCGCTCGCCGAGGAGCTTCGCGTCAGCCTCGGCACCGCGACGCCCGGCGGCGGCTTCCCGGCTTACGCGGAGGCGCTGGTCGCGGCCCTGCGCGAGGCCGATCCCAGCCTCGTCGTCGAGACGCGCCCGACCGGCGGCTCGGTGGAGAATCTCGGCCTCCTGCGCCGTGGCGCCCTCGACCTCGCGCTGGTGCAGGGCGAGCACGCCTACCCGGCGCTGGCGGACGAGACCGCGCCGCGCCTCACCGTCGTCGCGCCGATCTACCCGACGCCCGGCCTCTTCGTGCTGCCGGCCGAGAGCCCCGTACGGCAGGTGGCGGATCTGCGTGGCCGCGCCGTCGCGCTGGGCACGCGGGATTCGGGGCTGACCGCGATGGGCCGGGCCGTGCTCGCCGCCTCCGGCCTCGATCCCGAGCGGGACGTCGTGCCAGTCGTCCTCGCGCGGGCGGGCGACGGGCCGGACCTCGTGCGCGCCGGCGCGGTCGCGGCCCTGTGGGGCGGGGGCCTGCGCTGGCCGGGCTTCACGGCCCTCGCGGCCGATCCAGGCGGCGCGCGCTTCCTGGCACCCGCGCCCGAGGCGGTCGCGCGCCTCCTGGCGGAGCGCCCCTCCCTGCGCCGGATGCGTGTGCCGGCCGGGACCTTCCCGGGGCAGGCGGAGCCGATCGACACGGTGGGATCGTGGAGCCTTATCCTCGCTCGACCGGATCTGCCGCCAGAGACTGCGGAGCGCCTCGTCCGGGCGATGGTGCGAGCGGGCGAGGCCCTCGGGCGCGCCACCGGCCAGGGCGGCGGCAGCGACCCGCGCAACCTCGCGGAGGCGGTGCCTCCGGCATGGCTCAATCCCGGGACAGCACGGGCACTCGCGGACCCCACGCGGGCGCCTTAGCGCGCTCTCCGGGACCCGCGTCCCTTAAGGCAGGCCCTTCGCCGGCACGGGCGGGGCCTCCTTCAGCAGCGTCACCGTCACCCGGCGGTTGGCGGCCAGATAGGGGTTGTCGGGAAACAACGGCTCGGTGTCGGCCTTGCCGGCGACCGAGGCGAAACGGTCGTCGGGCACGCCGGCGCCTGCCAGGATCTCGCGGGTGCTGATCGCGCGCGCGGCCGAGATCTCCCAGGGCGGCGCCAGCGGGCGCCGTCCCGGCCGGTCGGTCGCCGTGAAGCCCGTGACGGCGATGCGGTTGGGCATCTGCCTGAGCAGCGGCGCGAGCTTCTCCAAGAGGCGGCGTGTCTGGTCGGTCGGCCGGCTCGACCCGTCCGGGAACATCGAGCGCCCGTCCTGATCGACGATCGAGACATCGAGGCCCTGCTCGGTCCTGGCGACGACGACGTTCTTCGACACCTCGGCGATGTCGGGCAGATCCTGTAGCGCCTGCCGCAGCGATGCGGCGGCGAGGCCGAAGCTGTCAGGCTCGCTCGCGCTGTTCACGCCCAGGGCGGCGTCCGAGTCCGGCCTCGGCGGGGTGGTGCGGTCGGTCGCGCGGTCGGGCGGGATGTCGCGCAGGTAGCGGACGTGGTCGGCCGCGGGCAGGCCCTTGTGCTCGATGATGCCGGCAAAGCGCGATTCCTTGTTGATGCCGAAGGCGTCGCGCATCGAGCCCGCCACCGCCTGCATCTTCTTCTGGTCCTGCGTCGAGTACGCCGCGATCATCACGAAGAAGCTCATCAGCAGCGCCATCAGGTCGGCGAAGGTCACGAACCAGCCGTGGCCGCCATGCGCGCCGCCGCGCTTCTTCTTGGCCACCGTGCGGGCCCTCCGCTACCGATGCCCGGCCGCCGTCACGCCGCAGCCTCCTCGAGCGGCTCGCGGTGGGCGTGCGGCAGGTAGGCGACCAGCATCTCGCGCACCAGCGTCGGGCTCTTCTGGTCGCGGATCATCAGGATGCCGTCGATGATCAGCGAGCGGGAGACGTCCTCCTCCTCGACCTTCAGGTGCAGCTTGTCCGCGATCGGCAGCGCGACGAGGTTTGCGATCAGCGCCCCGTAGAGGGTGGCGAGCAGCGCAGTCGCCATCGCTGGGCCGAGCTTCGAGGGATCGGACATGTTGGCGAACATCGTCACCATGCCGAGGATCGTGCCGATCATGCCCCAGGCCGGCGCGCAGTCGCCGAAGGCGCGGTAGATCTTCGAGCCCTCCTCGAGGTGCATCAGGAAGTTGTCGCGGTCCCGCTCCATCGTGTCGCGGATGAACTCGCGCTCGTAGCCGTCGGCGACGTAGCGCGCGCCCTGGGCCAGGAAGGGATCGGAGATCTCCATGTTCTCCAGCGCCATCGGCCCGCTCTTGCGCACGGTCTCGGCGATCTTGGTGATCTCCTCGATCAGGTCGTGCGGCTTCACCGCCCGCATGGTGAAGGCGTAGCGCAGGCCCATCGGCAGGCCGTGTGCGATGGCCGAGAAGGGGAACCGGATGATCGTCGCCATCACGGAGCCGCCGAAGATGACGATGACCGCGTGCTTGTCGAAGTAGGCGGCGAAGTTGCCGCCGTCGATCATGATCAGCGTGAACACCACGCCGACGCCGCCGAGCAGCCCGATACCGGTTGCGAGATCCATGATGAGACGACCCGGCGCGGGATATCGGACAAGCGCGGCGCCGCGGCGCTTGCGGCCCGCGCCTCCCGATGGTTAGCAAATCATGCTGAACGAACCGTAAAGAGCCGGGCCCTGAACCCAGCCGTCATGCGCCGTTCAGCCGGGACGCCGCATAAGCCGTCCCGTCCCGAGGTGCCGGCCCGCCAGAGAGCGGTGCGGACCGAGGGGGCGGCGCCCCGCCCGGCGCCGTCGGGGGTAGCATCGGAGTTGGCATGTCGCTGGTTCGTCTCTACGCGCGGGTGCTGGGCCTCCTCGGCTCAGACCGCAGGCTGGCCTGGGCGCTCGCCGGCGCGAACGTGATGCTGGCGGTGGCGGCCTTCGCCGAGCCGCTGCTGATGGGCCGCATCATCGATCAGCTGACGCATCTCAAGCGCGGCGGCGACGCCATGGGCACGATGCTGCCGCTGATCCTGGCCTGGGTCGGCTTCGGCTTCTTCACCATCGCGGCGGGCGTCGCGATCGCGCTCCACGCCGACCGGCTCGCCCACCGCAACCGCCTCGGAACGATGGCGCGCTACTTCGAGCACGTGCTCGACCTGCCGCTCGCCTTCCACGCCTCGAACCATTCCGGCACCGTGCTCAAGGCCATGCTGGAGGGCACGAACGGCATGAACGGCTTCTGGCTCGGGTTCTTCCGCGACCACCTCGCGGCGCTGATCTCGCTCGGCGTGCTCCTGCCGATGACCCTCTTCGTGAACTGGAAGCTCGGCCTCATCCTCGTGGTGCTGGTGATGGTCTTCACCGCGCTCACCACCTTCGTGATGCGCCGCACCGAGACGCTGCAGGGCCGCGTCGAGGCCTATAACTCGGGCCTCGCCGCCCACGCCTCGGACGCGCTCGGCAACGTCGCGGTCATCCAGTCCTTCACCCGCGCCAAGGCGGAGAAGGATGCGATGCGCGACATCATCCAGAACCTGCTCGCCGCCCAGATCCCGGTCCTGTCCTGGTGGGCGCTGGCCAACGTCGCCACCCGCGCCTCGGCCACCATCACCATGACGGCGATCTTCGTGACCGGCATCTTCCTGTACCAGGCCGGCACCACCACGGTCGGCGAGGTCGTGGCCTTCATGGGCTTGGCGACCGCCCTCGTGGCCCGCCTCGACCACGTGGTCGGCTTCGTCAACGGCGTGTTCCAGCAGGCCCCGAAGATCGCCGAGTTCTTCGCGATCTTCGACACGGTCCCGGCCGTCCGCGACCGGCCGCACGCTCTGCAAATCGCCCGCTTCGAGGGCGACGTCAGCTTCGAGGGCGTGGAGTTCTCCTACGACGGCCGCCGCAAGGCGCTCGACGGGGTCTCGTTCGCGGCCCGGGCCGGCGAGACGGTGGCGCTTGTCGGCACCACGGGCTCGGGCAAGTCGACGACCCTCGGCCTGCTGCACCGCAGTTTCGATCCGGCCGCGGGCGCCATCCGGATCGACGGGATCGACATCCGCGACATCGGCCTCTCCAGCTTGCGCCACAACATCGGCGTGGTCTTCCAGGAGCCGATGCTGTTCGCCCGCTCGATCCGCGAGAACCTGCAGGTCGGCTGCCCCGAGGCCACCGACGCTGAGATGCTCGACGCCCTGGAGCGCGCCCAGGCCTCCGCCTTCATGGCACGCCAACCCGACGGGCTCGACACGATCATCGGCGAGCGCGGCCGCTCGCTCTCCGGCGGCGAGCGCCAGCGCCTCTCGATCGCCCGGGCTCTCCTGAAGAATCCGCCGATCCTGATCCTCGACGAGGCCACCTCGGCGCTCGACGCCGCCACCGAGCGCAAGCTCCAGGGCGCCTTGGAGACCGTGATGGAGGGCCGCACCACCTTCGTGATCGCCCACCGCCTCGCCACGATCCGCAACGCCGACCGCATCCTGGTCTTCCACGAGGGGAAGATCGTCGAGGCTGGCACCTTCGACGCGCTGGTGGCCGAGGGCGGCCGCTTCGCCGAGCTCGCCCGGGCTCAGTTCATGGCCGCCGAGGCGGCGGAGGACGGCGTCGAGATGGCGATGGCGGCGTGAGGGAGATGGGCCCGTCCCCTGGCGGGGAAGGGCTCTTGCTCACCGTTCGGCCCCCCTCTCCCCGCAAGCGGGGGAGGGGGGGCCACCCCAGCTTGACCATTGACAGCCGCGCCCCGCTCGCCCCAGGAAGCCCCATGGGACGACGCATGCAGCGGACAGGGGCATGGCGGGCCGCCATCGGCGTGCTCACTCTCTACGCGCTCGTGCTGCAGGGCCTGCTCGGCGGCGTCGCCGCCGCCCGGATGAGCTTGCAGGCCAGCGGGATCATCTGCTCAGATCACCGCGCGGACGCGGGCCAGGAGCGGGACGAACAGACCGGCCACCAATCCTGCTGCTCCACGGCCTGCCGGCTCGCCGCCTGCGCGCTGGCCGCTCCCGAGATCGAGGCGATACCCGCCGCCGTGCCGGCGCTCGCCCGCGAACGGCGCTGGCACGCCGTCCAAGCCCACGCGCCGCCCGCCCGGACCCACCGCTCAGCCGCACCCCGCGCACCGCCCGCCGCCACCTGACCCGTCGCCCGTAAGCGACCGGTCGGCCGGCGGCCGTCTTCACTCAGGACGATTCCGGCCCCTGCATCGAGCCCCGCGACGCGGCCGCGCGAGAAGCGCCCGCGCGCCTCCTCTCCTCGACAGGAGCCGCCCGCGCCGACGCCCAAGGACCGTCGCGCGACCCGGGCGCAGGAGCCGTCATGTCCCCTCGATCCATCGCCGCCTGCCTGGCGGTCGCGACCTGCCTTGCCCCGAACGCCGCCATGTCCGGCCCCGCGGCGCCCGACGCCGTCGAACTCGACATGCTGGAGGTGACCGCGACCGGTGCCCCCGCGCCCCGCGGCCTCATCCTCGCGACGCCCGCCCCCTCGGCGAGCCGGCTCGGCCTCACGCCCCTCCAGACGCCCGCCAGCGTCGACGTCATCCCGGGCGCGGTGGTGCGCGAGCGCGGGCAGATTACCGTGAATGAGGCGGTCACCCAGAACGGCGTCGGCATCGCCAGCACCGCCTCGCCGGGCACCGGCAACTCCGCCTTCTCGGCCCGCGGCTTCGTCGGCACCAACTCGGTGATGCGCCTCTACGACGGCGTGCGCCTCTACACGAGCACCCAGACCTTCCCGTTCGACACCTGGAACGTCGCGCGCATCGAGGTGCTGCGCGGCCCGGCCTCTGTGCTCTACGGCGAGGGCGCGGTCGGTGGCGTGATCGACGTCGTGCCGAAGCGCCCGACCTTCACGGACGTGAGCGAGGCCCGGGTCGGCTTCGGCTCGGACTACACCCGCCGCGTCGCGGCCGGCTCCGGCGGCCCGATCAGCGACGTGCTGGCCTACCGCCTCGACGTCAGCCGCAACGCGGGCGCGGGCTGGCTGCGCCCGAACGGCGACTTCGAGAACCTCGCGGTCTCGGGGAGCCTGCTCTACCGGCCGAGTGCCGACCTCGCGGTGACGCTCTCGAACGATTACGGGGACACCGCCCCGGAGCGCTACTGGGGCTCGCCCCTCGTCAACGGCCGCGTGCCCCGCATCCTGCGGGACACCAACTTCAACGTTGCCGACAGCGAGATCCGCTGGCGCGACAACTGGACTGTGCTCAAGGCCGAGTGGAGCCCGAGCGCCGACCTTTCCGTCCGCAACGTCGCCTATCGGATGACGAGCGACCGTTTCTACCGGAACGCCGAAGGCTCCGCCTTCCTACCGGCGACGGGGCTCGTCCAGCGCTCCCTCTTCGCCGAGATCCGCCACGATCAGGAGCAGATCGGCAACCGCCTCGACGCGACGCTGCGCGGCGACGTCTTCGGCCTACCCAGTCGGACGGTGCTGGGTGCCGAGGTCAATCGCATCCGCTACCGGCACATCAACAACCGGCCCTACGGCGGCACCGACCTCGTCGATCCCTTCGCCTTCGTGCCCGGCCGCTTCATCAACCTCGCGGGCACCGCGCCGGGCTACGAGAACGTGGTCGACCAGTACGCCCTCTTCGCCGAGAACCGCCTCGTGCTCACCAAGGAGCTCTCGCTGGTGACGGGCCTCCGCTACGACGCGCCCATCATCCGCGGGGCGGACCTGCGCGCCGGCACGCGCTTCCGCTCCGATTTCGAGGCGCTGAGCTGGCGCGCCGGCCTCGTCTACCAGCCGCGACCCGACGTCTCGCTCTACGCGCAAGTCGCCACTGCCGTGGACCCGGTCGGCAACTTCGTCTCGCTGCAGCCGGCCCAGAAGGACTTCCGCCTGTCCACCGGCCGGCAGGTCGAGATCGGGGCCAAGGGCCTGTTCTGGGCGGGCACGGCGGAATGGACGCTGGCCGGCTACCGCATCGTCAAGGACAACCTCGTCAGTGCCGTGCCGGGCCAGCCGGGCGTCGGCGTGCAGGTCGGCAGCCAATCCTCGCAAGGGTTCGAGGCGGCGCTCTCCCTCTCGCCGTGGGAGAACTGGCGCCTCGACGCCAACCTCGCGCTGCTCCACGCCCAGTACGACGATTTCAGCCAGACGGTCGCGGGCCGGGTGGTCTCCTACGCCGGCAACTTCCCGGTCGACGTGCCCGAGCGGGTCGCCAACCTCTGGCTCGCCTGGGCCTTCGCGCCGCGCTGGGAGGCGCGGCTCGGCGTGCAGCATGTCGGGCCGATGGCGAGCGACTTCGCCAACCTGCTGCTGCGGCCGGACTACACGCTCCTGAACACCGTGCTCGACTACCGTCCGGATCCCGGCTCGCGCCTGTCGCTGCGGGTCTACAACCTCACCGACGAAGTGTACGCCGCCGCCCGCGGGGGCAACGCGACCTCTCTCCTGCTCGGTCGGCCCCGCACGGTCGAGCTCATCTACGACGTGGTCTTCTGATGAGCGCCCTCGGAAAGCGCCTGCGGCGCTGGCTCTACCTCACGCACCGCTGGCTCGGCATCCTCACCGGCCTGCTCTTCGCCACGTGGTTCGTCTCCGGCGTGGTGATGATGTATGTGGGCTTCCCGCGCCTCACGGACGCCGAGCGTCGCGCCGCCCTGCCGCCGATCGCCTGGGACCGCGTGGCGGTCGAGCCGGAGGCGGCCCTGGCCCGGGCCGGCCTCCCGCGCGACGCGGTGCGCCGCCTCGACCTCGCGATGCTCGCCGACGAGCCGGTCTGGCGCCTCACGCCCTGGGACGGCCCACGCCGCACGCTCTCGGCTGTCGACGGGCGCCCGATCGACGGCATCCCGGCCGAGCGGGCGCTGGCCGTAGCGCGCCACCACCCGGCGGCCGGCGCGATCGCCGATCTCGGGCTCGTCGAGCGCGACCAGTGGAGCGTGCACCAGCGCTTCGATCCGCTGCGGCCCCTCCACCGCGTGGCGCTCGGCGACGCGGCCGGCACCCAGCTCTACGTCTCGGGCCTGACCGGCGAGATCGCGCTGGACACGACGCGTCACGAGCGCGTCTGGAACTGGTTCGGCGCGGTGCCGCACTGGATCTACTTCACGCCGCTGCGGGCGCAGCTCGATCTCTGGCGCGACACGGTGCTCTGGCTCTCCGGCATCGGGATCGTCGGGGCGGTCACCGGCCTCGTCGTCGGGGTGATGCGGGTGCGCCTGCGGCGGCGCTACGCGCGCGGCCAAATCACGCCCTACCAGGGCTGGATGGCGTGGCACCACCTCGGCGGCCTCGTCGCCGGCACGACGCTCGTCACCTTCGTCGTGAGCGGCTGGATCTCGATGAATCCCAACCGCTGGTTCTCGCCGCGAGAGCCGGACCGCGCTTCGCTCGCGCGCTACGCGGGACCGGCGGAGCCGTGGCCGGACCTCGACCGCGCCGCGCTCGCCGCCGCCTGTCCGGACGCGCGGGAGGCCCGGCTCTCGCGCCTCGACGGGCAGGCGCGGGTGATCCTCGCCTGCGCGGACGGGCGGACGCTCACCTGTTGCGGGGCAGCGCTCGACCCGGGCCGGCTCGCCGCCGCCGCCGCCCGCCTTCTGCCGGATGCGGCGCCTCCCACCATCGAGCACTTAGTGGCTGAGGATCTCTACTGGTACGGCCATCACCACGACCGTCTGCTGCCGGTGCTGCGCGTCCGCTTCGCCGACCCCTCCGCGACGTGGTTCCACATCGATCCGGCGACCGGCGAGATCCAGAATCGGACCGACCGCTCGAACCGGCTCTACCGTTGGCTGTTCAACGCGCCGCACAGCTTCGATTTCGGGCTCCTCCTCCGGCACAGGCCCGCCTGGGATCTGCTGCTGATCACCCTGTCGCTCGGTGGCCTTCTGATCTCGGCCTCCGGCGTGGTTATTGGCTGGCGCCGGCTCGGGTTGAGGATGCGCTAGGGGGGCGCTCGGAGGCCCGAAGGGACCCACCCATCCGGTGCGGCGCGTGATCAGGGTCTTCCCGAACCGTACGCCAGAGCCGACAGCGCGGCGACGAGCGGGGTCCAGAAGTGGATCAGGCCGACGCCGCTCCACACCGAGATCCCCTCCTTGCAGCCGGTCGTGTTCATCGCGCATCCCAGAGGCACGAGGTAGAAGAACCAGACGGCTGTTGCCAGGAGCAGGCCGATGCCGAAGAGCAGTGCCGCGAGCCGCATCGTCTGCCGATCCCCGCACGCACCCGCCGATCTGCACCGGTGATGCTTCGTGCGAGCGGTGTCGCGGGACGTCGATCCTGTCAATGCCGGCCGCCGACATCGTGGCGCGGGATGGGGGCGCCGTGCGACTCAGCGCGCGGTCGCGCGGATGTCGAAGGCGCCGCCGGTCTGTGCGGAGGCGCGCAGCGTCACCGGCGCCTTGCCGGCGATCAGTGGGAAGGCGAGTTCGGCGAAGCGGATCGCCTCCTCCAAGTGCGGGTAGCCGGAGAGCACGAAGGTATCGACGCCGAGCGCGGCGTAGTCCTCGAGCCGTTGCACGACCTGCTCGGGCGAGCCGACGAGCGCCGTGCCGGCGCCGCCCCGCACCAGGCCGACGCCGGCCCAGAGGTTCGGCGCCACCACGAGGCGGTCCCGGCGGCCCCCGTGGAGCGCGGCCATCCGAGCCTGCCCGACCGAGTCCATCCGGGCGTAGTTCGCCTGGGCGCGGGCGATGTCGTCGTCGGTGAGGCGGCTGATCAGGCGGTCGGCCGCCGCCCAGGCCTCGCCCTCCGTCTCGCGCACGATCACGTGGAGGCGCACGCCGAAGCGCACGCTGCGGCCCTGCCGGGCGGCGCGCGCGCGGACATCGGCGATCTTCTCCGCTACCGCCTCGGGTGGCTCCCCCCAGGTCAGGTAGGCGTCGACATGGCGGGCCGCGAGGTCGTGCGCGGCGGGCGAGGAGCCGCCGAAATAGAGCGGCGGCCAGGGCGTCTGCACTGCCGGGTGGAAGTTGCGCGCACCCGCGACGCGAACGTGGCGCCCCTCGAAATCGACCGTCTCGCCGGCCATCAGCCGCTTCCAGACGGTGAGGTACTCCTCGGCCGCGGCGTAGCGCTCGGCGTGGTCGTAGAAGGCGCCGTCGGCGGCGAGTTCGGTGGCGTCGCCACCCACCACCACGTTGAGGAGGAGCCGCCCGCCGAGCGCCTCGTCCAAAGCCGCGGCCTGCCGCGCACCGAGCGTGGGGCCGGTAATCGAGGTGCGCAGAGCCACCAGCAGCTTGATGCGCTGCGTCGCCGTGACGAGACTCGCGGCCGTGACCCAGGGGTCGGTGCAGGAGGCGCCGGTCGGGATCAGCAGGCCGTCGTAGCCGAGCCGGTCCGCCGTCTCGGCGACCTGCCGGATGTAGGCGTTCGTGGGCGCGCGGCCCGTGTCGGAGGTGCCGAGATAGCGCGTGTCGCCGGAGGTCGGCAGGAACCAGAAGACGTCGTAGGCCATGGGCTTATCCTCGCTCGGGCGCCGGAGGGCCGCGTCGGTGCCACGGCTTCCCCTCCGGAAAGTTGTGGGAGAGCGTGGTGAGCCTCCGCACGCGCCGTGTGCGATCGCCGGCCCGGCACGGGCAAAGGGTGAGCGTCAAGGGGGCGGGCGATCATCCGGATATGATGGTCGGGCGGCGGCGCCGGACTAGAAGGCCTTCGCCGCGTGGCGGGCGGTCTCCCACATCTGAGGCGGTCCGGCGCCGCGCGCGGACGCCTCCGTCGCCCGGTCCCGCCTCGAACCGATCCGCAGATCGATGGATCGACACGGGTCGTACGTTAGATCGAACGCACCCGACCCGACATTCCAAAGATCCGCACCGCGCAACGAGAACGACCTCTCGCGCGGCGCGGCGGAGGAAGGTTCCTTCCGTCCCTGGTGTGTCGCGGGCGACCGCGATCACGCTGCGTGCCGGCCGGACCGGTCGATGTGCACCCGTTCCGCATCGCGTGCCAAGCACTATGCGTGGCAGGCCACCGCGCCTATGGGGAAGCTCAGCTTGCTGCCGCGCTGAAGCAGACAGACCAGGACGTAAAACGCACGTTCCTATCGGCGTTCTGCCCAGCTCGCCGCGCGCCCGGTGAGCCATATGGGGCAGGAACGCTGCACCATGATCGTTGGCACCCGTTCCCAACCCACGATTGGGGGGCGAATGCCGGATCGGCGACTGCCGCTCACGAACTATGACGAAGTGAGGATTTTGGTGGGCGCACTAGGGTTCGAACCTAGGACCCGCTGATTAAGAGTCAGCTGCTCTACCAACTGAGCTATGCGCCCGATCGCTTTTCAGCGATGGCGAGGCGGCCACCAAGTCCGCCGTCGATGGAGGGCTGATACCAAGCGACCCGGGGGCTGTCCACCCCCGGGTCGCAGGATTTTTCGGGAAATTTGTGCGCCGCGATCGGATCGTGGCCGGGCGTCCTCAGATCGCCTGCGCGTGCAGGCGTCGGGCGGCGGCCGAGAGCTTGTTCAGCGCCGAGAGGTAGGCCTTGGCCGACGCGACCAGCGTATCCGGATCGGCGCCGCGCGCCGTCACGCTGCGCTCGCCGTCCTTGAGGCGCACCGAGACCTCGGCCTGCGCATCGGTCCCCTCGGTCACCGCGTGGACTTGGTAGAGTTCCAGGACCGCCTCGTGCGGTACAAGGGCGTGGATGGCGTTGAACACTGCGTCCACGGGCCCGTTTCCGTCGGCTTCCTCCGTCACCGTGCGTTCATCGACCATGATCTTCAGCGTCGCGCGCTGGGGCCCGTGCGTGCCCGCGATCACCGAGAGCGAGACGAGGCGGATGCGGTCGTGGGCGGTGGCGAGGTTCTCGTCCACCAGCGCCTCGATGTCCTCGTCGTAGACGTGCTTCTTGCGGTCGGCGAGCGCCTTGAAGCGCTCGAACACGTCCTGGAACTGGTTGTCGGTCAGGTGCAGGCCGAGTTCGCCGAGCTTCGAGCGGAAGGCGGCGCGGCCCGAATGCTTGCCCATCACCAGCGAGGTCTTGGCCAAGCCCACCGAGGCCGGGGTCATGATCTCGTAGGTCTCGGCGTTCTTGAGCATGCCGTCCTGGTGGATGCCGCTCTCGTGCGCGAAGGCGTTGCGGCCGACGATCGCCTTGTTGAACTGCACGGGGAAGTTGGTCGCGTGGCTCACGAGCTTCGAGGCGCGGGTGAGCAGCGTCGATTCGATGCCGGTCTCGAACGGCATCACGTCGCCACGGGTGCGGATCGCCATCACGACCTCCTCCAAAGCCGCGTTGCCGGCCCGCTCGCCGATGCCGTTGACCGTGCACTCGACCTGCCGCGCGCCGCCCTCCAGGCCCGCCAGCGTGTTGGCGACGGCGAGGCCGAGGTCGTTGTGGCAATGGACCGAGAACACCGCCTTGTCGGCGTTCGGCACGCGCTCGCGCACGGCCGCGAACATGGCGCGGTACTCGGACGGGGTGGCGTAGCCGACGGTGTCGGGCAGGTTGATGGTGGTGGCGCCGGCCCGGATCGCCGCCTCGACGCAGCGGCACAGGTAGTCGATCCCGGTGCGGGTCGCGTCCATGGCCGACCACTCGACGTCGTCCACGAGGTCGCGGGCCTGCGCCACCGTCTTCAGGATGATCTCGACGACCTCGTCCTCGCTCTTGCGCATCTGGTGGGCGAGGTGGATCGGCGAGGTCGAGACGAAGGTGTGGATGCGGCCCCTCTGGGCATGGCGCACGGCCTCGCCGGCCCGGGCGATGTCGGCGGGGATGGCGCGGGCGAGCCCCGCGATCACCGCGCGCTTGGAACGCCGGGCGATCTCGGCCACCGCCTCGAAATCGCCGTTCGAGGCGATCGGGAAGCCGGCCTCGATGATGTCCACGCCCATCGTGTCGAGGAGCTCGGCCACCGCCAGCTTCTCGTCGAGCGTCATGGTGGCGCCGGGGCACTGCTCGCCGTCGCGGAGCGTGGTGTCGAAGATGAGGACGCGGTCGCGGGCGCCTGAGGTGGTGGTCATCGAGAATCTACCCTGTCGCGGGCCGCCCGCCGCACATGCGGTCGAGAGCGGCCGAAGCCTGGAAGGAGGAGGCGTCGTGCGATCCCCTGAGAGCCCAGGCGCGCGCCCGGACGGCCCTCAGGGGCGGGTAAGGAGAAGGCTGGCGAGAAGCGCGCGCGAGCAGGCGGCCGCACCCGCGGCACGCTCGATCCCGTACGCTGCTGAGCCGGCTCCGGCCAAGGCTCGCCTCTCCACGCATCGCGGTCCGGCGGGACCGCCCACAATCAGCCGGTACAGGTATCCGCTGCGGCGCGCCAAGGCAAGGCCCGGACGAAGCCCAGGGGGCTCTCACCCGAGAGCGAGCCGAAGGCCCTCGGGCCTTCGGAACCCCGGCGGCATCAGTAGTGCGGCGGGGGCGGCTCGGGTCCGCGCGGCACGCGCTCGGCCACCGTCTCAACCTGCTCGTGCAGGGCCGCGACCTGCCGGGCGAGGCGGTCGATCAGCCGCCACTGCTCCGTCACGACGCGGTTCAGGTCCTCGATCGTGGCCTCGTGCTCGCTCAGGCGCATCTCCAGGCGGGTGAGGCGGGCCTCGTCGCTCATGTCGTCTCCGGGGTCAGAGCCCGGGATCTATCACGCCGCGCGGGGGAGGGGAGCGGCCGCCACCACCCGGTCGCGGCCCGAGCGCTTGGCGGCGTAGAGGGCTTGGTCGGCCCGGCGCATCAGCGCGTCGAAATCCCCGCCCGCCGCGCGCGCGACGCCGGCGCTGGCCGCCAGCCGCAGGCCGGGCAACTCGGGAAGCGCGAGCGTCGCGAAGGCGCGGCGCACCCGCTCGGCCCTGGCCAGCACCGCGGCGGGTCCGTCGTCCCCGATCAGGCAGGCGAACTCCTCGCCCCCGAGGCGCCCGATCGCGGCCTCGGGCAGGAGGGCGCGGGCGAGCGCGCAGAAGGCGACGAGCACCGCGTCCCCGACCGCGTGGCCGTGGGTGTCGTTGACGACCTTGAAGTGGTCGAGGTCGAACAGGAGCAGGGCCACCGGCTCGCCGCGGGCGAGCCGTTCCTCCGCCTCGGCCACGAAGGCGCGGCGGTTGGCGACCCCCGTGAGCGCGTCGGTCGAGGCGGCGATGCGCTGCCGGTGCTCGGCCCGCTCCTTCACCAGGGCGATGAAGCCGAAGGCGATCGCGAGCGTGAACAGCATCGCGGCGAAGCACAGGCCCGTGACCCATTCGGACTGGAGCGGGTTGCGCGTCTCGCGCAGGGGGACCAGCAGCGTCGCGGGGATGCGCGCCGCGTAGCAGGCCGCGTAGGCGGCGAGCACGACCGCGGTGGCCGTCCGGGACGGCAGGGGCTCCGCCCGCCCGGCCCGGATCGCGAGCGCGGCGGCGGTGCAGTAGGCGGTGGCGAGCGCGGAGGCGAAGATCACCCGCGCCTCGATCGTGGCGTAGAAGGTCGGCACGCAGCAGAGGACGAGCCAGGCGATCACGCCGCCGAAGGTGAGCAGCGGCCGGACGCGGCGGCCCTCGAAGGCCTCGACGCCGCTCCAGATCAGGCCGTAGGCGGAGAGCACCGCGGCATTGGAGACGACGATGGAGATCGCGTCCGGGATCAGGCCGCGCAGGGCGAGACCGGCCGAGCCGAGCGCGCCGAGGATGTGAGCGAGGCCCCAGATCAGCAGGGCCGGGGTCCCGCGCTGCTGGCGCCAGGCGAACAGGAACAGGCCGCCGACCATGAGCGTCAGCACGAAGGTCACGATCAGCAGGGTCGTGATGTCGAGCCGCATCGCTGTGGGTGCCTGCCCCCGGGGACCACGGACCGGAACCGGAGGATCCGGTGGGCCGGTCGAAACGCTTGACCGGGACCGGCACCACGGCGGGACCGCCGGAACCGATCCATCCCGCCGCGCGCCTTCTTCCCGCGCGATCCGGGAGCCGGGCGTGCGAACCCGCCGCACAGCGGATCCGCGTCGCGACGACGGCCGTGGCCGTCGCATCGGGACAAGACCCTGATGAGGCCGCTTATACAGCAAAGCTTAGCCGCGAGATAGGGCCGTCCCTGACTTGGCTTTGCGCGCGGGCGACCTGCTCTGACTTCGGCTCGAGGCGGCTATGCTACGGGAGCGTCACGGTCCTCGGTAGGTCGGACGATGCGACCCGCGCCCCTTCCGCCCGCTCACCGCGGACTGACCGGGCGCGCCGTCCAGGTGCCCCAGTAGACCGGGCGGCCGTAGAGGGTCGAGTCGGCGCTGCCGTCGCGGCGCGGGGCGAGCCGGTCCAGCCAGGTGAGGAAGCCGGACTTGGCCGACAGGGCGTCCGGCACGTCGAGGTTCCCGTAGCGGTCGGTCATCCAGTAATGCGCCACCCGGCTGAAGCGCCCGCTGCCGTCGCCTCCCGAGCGCAGGCCCAGATAGGCCGGCGAGCGCTGGGCCGAGACCGGCTCCGAGAACAGCTTCAGGGCGGCGAGCGCGTCGAGCGTGAGGTCGGCGCTGTACTGCACGCAGATGTCCGGCACCGGGCCGCCGGGCGCGTTGGCCGGGCGACGGCAGGAATAGGAGATCACCCAACGGTCCATGCCCCGGGCCTTGGCGGCGCGCACCATCGTGCCGGGCGGCAGCGCCGCCATCAGGGTGCGGGGCGCCGACCAGACGCGCGCGGCGCCGAGGTCGCGGCTGGTGCGCAGATAGAGGGCCGTGCGCCGCCGCGGCGCGGGCTCGCCGCAATCCTCCGGCATCACGTCGGTGTAGACGTAGTGGTAGGTCTGATCGATCACGCTGATCGAGCCGCTGAGCCCCTGCGCGTCGAGGCGCTGGGCAGCGCAGTTGCCGACGACCGGCCGGCCGCCCTCGTCGAGCACGGCGGCCGGGGGCGCGCCGGCCTCGCGACGCCGGTCCGCGCCCTTGCCGGTCCCCTTGCCGGCGCCCTCGCCGAACGGCACCCAGGCGACGCCGCCGTCCGGGCCGCGGCTGCGGATCTCGAAGCTCTCGAAGTCGTAGGTGCGGGCCTGCACCTGGACCCGACGCGCCGCGTCCCCGCCGCCCACCGTCGAGATCAGGAAGACGTGATAGTAGGCCTCGCCCGCCCAGTCGCGGCCGGCGACGACGATCGGGTTGCGGGCGGCGACGCCGTGCTCGGTCTCGGGCCCCGGTTCGGCCGGCGCGTCCCGCCCGCGCCGGGCGCGGCGGGACTGGGGCTTCTCCGGCTCGGCCTGCCGCTCCCAGAGGCGGGGCACGGCCGGCGGCATCGTGGTGGCGAGCTGCTCGAGGCCCCGGCCGGACTGCACCGCGCCGGAATCCATCGGGTCGGTGGCGCGCCGCGCCTCGCAGGCCTCCCCTCCGCGGCGCTCCTCGGCCGGCGTCTCCCCGTGGTAGATCACCTGGAGCGGACCGGCCGTGCTGCCGCTGCCGAGCCGCAGGATCTGGACGCCGCGCGCGAAGGCGCAGGGCGGCGGCGCCCAGTAGACGCCCTCCGCCTCGGATCCGTCTCGGCAGATCTCCAGCGCCCCGCCGGCCGTGCGGAAGCAGGCCGGCACCGAGCCCTCGGCCGCCTGTGCGGAGGCGGGCACCGCGCCCGCCGGGATGAGGGCGCCCGCCAGGAGCCACGTCCGGATCCGCTGGGACCCGCGTCGGCGGCCCCTCGGCGCGCCGGCTTCGGGGGGCGGGGTTCCGGTTCTCTCTGCGCTCATCCTGCTGCCGTCGTTCCGCCCCGTCGGCGACGGGCGCGGCCCTGTAACGGCCCGCGATCCCATCCCGATCCGCCCCGCTTGTGGACGGTGCGGACGGCGCCCGAAAGATCGGCAGATCACGCAGGGAGCGGGCCGGTCACGCGGGCGGCGGGCGAGAGGCCCGGGACGGGGGCGGCGAACCGGGCGGCCCCTCGCAAGTTGTCGCTGGTCAGTGGGGCCGCGCGAGCCCCCGGATCGGAGTGCTCAATGGATATCGCCGTCGACAAGGTCAGCGAGATGATCGTTCGGCTCAGGGCCGTCGAGGTGAAGGAGGGGCCGACCGACCCGGATTCGGGCTCGAACCCGATCGACGACGGCGCGACGGACGTGCTCGTCGGCGGCACCGACGACCAGACGGAGCGCGAGATCCGCGACGTGATCGCCAGCCTCAACGACGACGAGCGGGCCGACCTCCTGGCGCTGCTCTACGTCGGCCGCGGGGACATGGAGCCCGAGGAGTGGGCCGACGCGGTGCGCTTCGCCCGCGAGCGGGAGGCCGCGGGAGAGGGCGCCGCGCGCGAGCTGCTCGGCGTGCCCAACGCCAGCGACCTGCTGTCCGAGGGCCTCGACCGGCTCGGCATCACGCCGGACCTGCCGCAGGATTGAGGCCCGCATCCGGGATGGATGAACCCGGAACCGCTCCCGCTCAGCCCTCTCGCAGGAAGGCGATCAGCGCCGCGTTCACCGCCTCCGGCTCCTCGTGCTGGAGCCAGTGGGTCGCCTCCGGGAACCAGCGGATGCGGCCCTGCTCGCAAAGCGCGAGGCTCGCCTCGGCAAGGCCCGCCTGCAGGGCGTGGTCGCGCCGGCCCCACAGGATCAGGGTCGGGGCGCGCACCCGCGGGGCGGGGCGCCGGGGCAGGCGGAGCGCCCTGTACCAGTCGAGCATCGCCGTCATGGCGCCGGGCCGGGCCCAGGCCTCGGCGTAGCGGTCGAGGTCTGCCGGCGTGAAGGCGCCCGGCCGGGCGGTGTCGGCCAGCGCTCGCCGCAGCACCGCGCCGCGGTCGGCGAGGAGCCGCCGCTCGGGCAGGCGCGGGATCTGGAACAGGGCGACGTAGAGGCTGCGCAGCCACTGCCCGGGATGGCGCCGGGCATAGGACGCGACGATGCCCGGATGGGGCGCGTTGAGGATCGCCAGCCGCTCGACCCGGTCGGGATGGAGGCTCGCCACCCACCACGCGACGAGGCCGCCCCAATCGTGCCCGACGAGGCGGAAGCGGGCATGGCCCAGCGCCTGGCCGAGCGCCACGACGTCGCCGGCGAGCCGGTCGAGATGGTAGGCCGCGATGCCCCCGGGCCGGGAACTCAGGTTGTAGCCGCGCTGGTCCGGCACCGCGAGGCGGAAGCCGGCCTCCGACAGCGGTCCGATCTGGTGGCGCCAGCCGTACCAGAACTCCGGAAAGCCGTGCAGCAGGATCACCGGCGGCCCGTCCGGGGGGCCGGCCTCGGCGAGGTGGAGGCGCGCGCCGGCCACATCGACTGTCCGGAAACCGGGCTCCACCATCGCGGCCTCCTCAGCCCGGCATCGGAAGCGGCGCGATGCGGGGCGGCGTGGTCGCGCCGGCCTTGCGCTCCAGCAGGCTCGGCGGCGGCACCGGCGCCGCGATCGTGCAGACGACGCCCCCCGGCTCGTAGGCGAGCTGGACCTCGCCGGCGAGTTCGCGCGCGAGGCCCCGCTCGATCAGGCGCGAGCCGAACCCGGTGCGGGTCGGCTTGGCGACGGGCGGGCCGCCGCTCTCCGACCAGCGCAGCGTCAGGCGGGTCTCGGGCCCGCGCGCGACCGACCACGCGATGGCGACGCGGCCGCTCTCGTTCGAGAGCGCGCCGTACTTCACCGCGTTGGTGCCGAGTTCGTGCAACGCCATAGCGATCGAGAGCGCGACCCGCGGCGGCAGGCGCAAGGGGGGGCCTTCCACGTCGAAGCGCGAGCGGCCGGGCTCGCTCGCGTCGAGCGGGCGGATCGCGTCGGCCACCACGGTGCCGAGTTCCGCACCCTCCCAGCTCTCGCGGGTGAGCACGTCGTGGACGCGGGCGAGCGCCAGCAGGCGCGCCTCGAAGGCCGCGCGCGCCGCGTCCGCCGCCGGGCCGTCGAGGCCGCGCAGCGACTGGCTGGCGATCGACTGCACCGTGGCGAGCGTGTTCTTCACCCGGTGGTTCAGCTCGTGGATCAGGAGCAGCAGGTGCTCCTCGGCGAGCTTGGCGTCGGTGATGTCCACGTTGCAGCCGGTATAGCCGAGGAAGCGGCCGGCATCGTCGAGGCGCGGCACGCCCTCGCAGCGCAGCCAGCGCGTCGCCCCGTGCCGGTCGATCACCCGCATCTCGGTCCGGAAGGTCTGGCGCGCCGCGAAGGCGTCCGAGAAGGCGCCCGAGAAGGCCTCGAGGTCGTCCGGGTGGACGATGCGGTGCCAGCCCGAATTCGCGAGGTCCGCCGCCGGGATGCCGAAGAGGTGGTCGAAATGCATGTTGACGAAGCTGACCTCGGCGGTCTCGTCCGTCATCCAGATCAGGGCCGGGGCGGAATCGGCCATGTGGCGGAAGCGCGCCTCGCTCTCGCGCAGGGCCGAGAGGCCGCGCCGGGTCTCGTCGAGGGCGCGGTCGCGCTCCGCCTCGCGGGTGCGCAGGCGGAGAGAGGCGTCCGACAGCACATCGCCGAGCCGCCGGATCTCGTGCACCGGCGAGGCGATGCGGGGGATGGCCTGTCCCCGCGACAGGGCCGGGCCGGAGGCCGCGAGCTGGCGCAGCGGCCGCGAGACCCGCGACCACAGGTTCACCGCGAGCAGCGAGGAGGTGGCGAGCACGAGGAGCCCGAAGCCGCCGAAGGCCCAGGTCCAGCGGCGGGTGCGCGCATCCACCAGGGTCTTGGGGATGCTGGCCCCGACGGTCCAGCCGGTGAGCCGCGAGCGCGCCTCCACCACCATGACCGGCCGGTGCTGGCGGTCCTTGCCCTCCCAGACGCCGGGTGTCTCGCTCTGGACCTGGCGGAGCGTGGCGAGGCGCTGGCGCCCCACCACGGCGGCCGGATCGGGCAGGCGGGCGAGCACGCGCTGGTCGCGGTCGGAGATGCCGGTGGTCCAGCCCTCGACCACCTCGCGGGCGAGGATCCCCTGGAGGCGGGCGAGCGGCGCCCGGAAGCCGAGGATGTAGGCGACCTCGCCCTCGACCTGCACCGGCACCGCCACGGCGTAGCCCGCCTGGTCGGGGCTTGGCCCGGCGAGATAGCCCGAGACCATCGCGCGCTGGCTGCCGCTGGCGACCTCGGCGTCGAAGGGCATCGGGGTCACCGGCAGCGGCGCGCCGCGCTTGACCCCCGTGTTGACGAGCTGCTGCCCGTCCGGCCGGCGCAGGACGATGTCGAGCTCGATCGCGTCGCGCACGAGGCGCGCCTGCGCGTCGAAGGCCTCGAAGTCGCCGGCCTTGAGCCGCGGGGAGGTGGCGAGCGTCTGCAGAACGGAGACCAGCCCGGCGGTGTCGCGATCGACCGAGAGGGCGATGCCGCGCACGTTCTCGCGGGCGTCCTGCTCGAAGCGGGCGCGCTCGGCGGCGGCGTAGCGCATCAGCAGGATCGCGGTGAACAGGAGGCCGGGACCGATCAGCGCCACCACCAGCGCCACCAGGTAGAACTGGGTCGAGAAGCCGTTGCGGCCGAGCCGCCCGAGCCAGGCCCTGCGCGCCGGAATCGTCTGCGCGGACGGGTCCGCGGGCGTCTGCGGGTGCGGGTCGGTCTCCGGGCTCACGCACGCCCCCGCGGGTCACGCCCGCTCTCCGGCGCCGGCATCGATCGGGTTCCGCCCTTGAATCTCATTGCCGGCCCGCCGGTTGGTCAGCGGTCGATATGACCGAGATCGCGGCCCGGGTCGAGGCGGTCGCGCACGCGCTGCTTCAGCGCCTTGACGTCCGGGAAGCCCCCGTCGCGCACGCGCTCCCACACGATCTCCCCGCCGACCGCGATGCTGAAGGCGCCTCCGGTCGCCGGGACCAGCGCCACCTCGCCGAGGTCGTCCCGGAAGGTCGAGAGCAGCTCCTGCGCCATCCAGGCCGCCCGCAGCAGCCAGTTGCAGCGGGTGCAGTAGGTGATGGCGACGCGCGGTCCCGGCGGTCGGGGCTCGGGCGGGGCCGTCGTCGGATCCTGAGGCTCCATCCAGGGACTGCGCCTCGCGACGGACGGATTGTCAACCGTTCGGACATTTCGCCCGCCGCCGTCGCGCGCCCGGGAAACGCGCGGGACGCGTCCGGGAAGCGTCCGGGAAGCGCACGAGACGCCTTGACGGCACCGCCCGCCGCGCCCTAGAAGGCCGCCATCCGGGCCGCACGGCGGCCCCGGCAGGCCCCGGGCACACGCCCCGGGCCCGGTACGGACGGTTAGCACAGCGGTAGTGCGTTCCCTTCACACGGGAAAGGTCGCAGGTTCGATCCCTGCACCGTCCACCATATCCTCCCCCGACCCGATCGACACAAAGCGGAAACCGCCGTCCGCTAGAGGCCGCGCCATGAACGCGCCTCACCCCGTCGGACCCGTCCTCCCGCAGGCCTGCGGCCGCGCGGCACGCTGTTCGGCTCGGCCGTCCCGGTATACCGTGCACCCGATCGGCCGCTGAGAGCCCGAGGATCATGAAGGCTCACGGCGACGCGCGCGATATCCCACGTCCGCCCCGCAAGGGCCCGTTCCTGCTGGCGGCCGCGCTCGTCCTCGGGCTCGTCGGCTGGGGCGGCTACGGGCACTGGCGCCAGGCCGAGGCCGCGGCCGAGACCCAGCGCAAGGCGAAGAGCTTCGTGCCGCGCCTGCGCACCGCCGGCGCGCAGCGCACCGAGAAGCCGATGGACCTGACCCTGCCGGGCGAGACCCAGGCCTATGCCCGCGCGGCGATCGCGGCGCGCGCCACCGGCTACGTCGCCGAGCGGCGGGTCGATCTGGGCTCCCGGGTCAAGGCGGGCGACGTGCTCCTGCGCATCGCCGCGCCCGACCTCGACCAGCAGCTCGCGCAGGCCGAGGCGCAGGTCGGGCAGATGCGGGCGCAACTCCTCCAGGCCCGCGCGCAGGTCGATCAGGCCCGCGCCAACGTGAACCTCGCCAACGCCACCAACAGCCGCACCTCGACGCTGGCCACGCAGGGCTGGGCCTCGCGCCAGACGGCGGACAACACCCAGGCGAGCGTGCTGAGCCAGACCGCCACCCTCGCCGCCGCCGAGGCGGGCGTGAAGGTCGCGGAGGCGAACCTCAAGGCCCAGGAGGCGACCGTCGACCGCCTCAAGGCGCTCACCGGCTTCAAGGACGTGGTCGCACCCTTCGACGGGGTGGTGACCACGCGCAGCGTCGAGGTCGGCGACCTCGTGCGCGCGGACGGGGGCGGCACGCCGCTCCTCAGCATGGACCGGGACGACGTGCTGCGCATCAGCGTGAACGTGCCCCAGAACGCGGCGGTCGGGGTCAGGCCCGGCGTCGAGGCCGCGATCCGGGTGCCCCAGATCCCGGACCGCACCTTCCGGGGAGTGGTCGAGCGCTCCTCGGTGGCGCTGCTGACCGCCTCCCGGACGCTGACCACGCAGGTCGACGTACCGAACCCGGACGGGGCGCTCAGGGCCGGCCTCTACGTCTACGTCACCCTGCAGATCCCGCGGACCGAGCCCGGCGTGACGATCCCGGCCGAGGCGCTGGTGTTCAACCAGCGCGGCACGCAGGTGGCGCTCGCCGGAGAGGACGGACGGGTCGCGTGGCGCAGCGTCCGGGTCAAGCGCGATTTCGGCCAGACCATCGAGGTCGATCAGGGGCTCGAGGGCCGCGAGCGCGTGGTCCTGAGCCCGCCGGCCGACCTGCGGGACGGCCAGGCCTACGAGCGCGGCGACGAGCCGGAGCGCGACCGGCCGATGCAGGCGGCGAACGGGTAGGGGACCGGGATCCGGGGCGGGGCGCCCCCGCTGCGGTGATGCGGCGGGTCAGGCGCCGGACGACCCGGTCATCGCGCCCGCGTTCATCAGGCCCTGCGGATCGACGGCCCGCTTCACCGCCTCGATCAGGGCGAGGCGGGCCGGGTCGCCGTAGCGCGCGAGCAGGCCGCGCTTGAAGCGGCCGATGCCGTACTCCGCGCTGAAACTGCCGCCGAGGTCGATCGCCACCGCGTAGACCGCGTGGGCGATCCCCGCATCGACCGCCGCGGTGTAGGCGAGCCGGTCGCTTCCCGCCGGCACCATGAGATTGAAGTGGATGTTGCCGTCGCCGACATGGCCGTAGAACGACAGGCGCGTCCCCGGCGCCTCGGCCTCCACGAGCGCCCGTGCCCGGTCCAGGAAGCGGGATACGGCGGAGGTCGGGACCGCGATGTCGAGCTTCACCGACCCGCCCGCGTGCTTCTCCGCCTCGGGGATCGTCTCGCGGATCGTCCACATCTCGCGCCGCTGCCGCTCCGACTGGGCGAGCACCGCGTCCTCGACATGGCCGGCCTCCATCAGCGCCTCCAGGGTCCCCAGGAGGATGTCGTCGAGGGGGATGCGTTCCGAGGAGGCCGAGAGTTCGAGCAGCACCGCGCCGCCGGGACCGGCCGCGAGCCCGAGTTCGGCGCCGCGCATCTCGGCGACGAGCGCCAGCGACGAGGCTGAGATGAGCTCGAAGGTCGAGGCGAGGTCCGCGGTCTCCCGGCGCACCAGGGCCGCGATCTCGGGAATGGGCGCGTCGGCCGCGAGCTGCATCCAGGCCGTGGCGCGCCGGGTCTGGGCGGGCCAGAGCTTGAGCACCACGCCGGTGACGATGCCGAGCGTGCCCTCGGCCCCGATGAAGAGCTGCTTCAGGTCGTAGCCGATGTTGTTCTTGCGCAAGGTCCGCATGTCGGAGAGGAGCGACCCGTCCGGCAGCACGACCTCCAGGCCCAGCACGAGGTCGCGCGTCATGCCGTAGCGCAGCACCTGCAAGCCCCCGGCATTGGTGCCGACATTGCCGCCGAGGCGGCAGCTGCCCTCGGCGCCCAGGCTCAGCGGCAGCAGGCAGCCCCGGGCCTCGGCGGCGGCCTGCGCGTCGGCCAGAATGGTGCCGGCATCGCAGGCGAGGGTGAAGCCGGTGGCATCGACGTCGCGGACCCGGTTCATCCGCTCCAGGCTCACGACAAGCTGCCCGCGGCCGGGCTCCGGCGTGGCGCCGCCGACATAGCCGGTGTTGCCGCCCTGGGGCACGAGGCCGAAGCCGAGGCGGCCGGCGAGGCGGACGATCTCCTGGACCTCCCCGGTCGAGCGCGGGCGCAGGACGCCCGGGGTCTGCCCCCGCATCAGGGCGCGCTGGTCATGGGTGTAGCGGGTCAGGCTGTCGGCATCGGTGACGAGGCCGCCCTCGCCGAGCAGCGCGCGGAAGGGTTCGAGGCCGGCGGAGGACAGGTCTGGCATCCGGATGGGGTGGCTCGCGGCAGGTCACGGGCAGGGCCCGCGGGCAGGGCCGGAGGCGGACGCCCCCGCGCCGACGCCCGGCGGGCACGGCGCGTCACTGTATCGGGTCGGATCCGGGCCGCAACGGCTTCGGCGCGCTCCCGCGCGACGCCGCGCTCACGGGTGCGGCGTCGGCCCGGCGGGCTCCTCGAGCAGGAGCATCAGGGTCAGCTCCGCGGTGAGCGCGCGCGCGCCGCCCTCGGCCTCCACCGTCGCGCCGAGGCGCAGCGCCGCCTTGCCGCCCGGCAGCGCGCCGACCCCGTTGAGCGTGAAGACCGCGCGCACGCGCGTGCCCGCCCGGACGGGGCTCAGGAAGCGAACCTTGTCGGCGGCCATGTTGAGCACCGCCCGCACGCACGGGTGGGCCGGCAGGGCCTCGCCCACCGCCCCGCCGAGCATCGACAGGGTGAGGTAGCCGTGCGCCACCGTCCCGCCGAAGGGCGTCTCGGCCGCGGCCCGCGCCGGATCGACGTGCACGAACTGCCGGTCCCCCGTGGCCTCGGCGAACCGGTCGATCCGGGCCTGATCGACCAGGGTCCAGGCCGAGGCGCCGACCTCGGTGCCGACCCGGCCGCGGAGGTCGGCGAGGAAGGCCTCGGTGCCGGTCGGCGGGGCCTGCCCGGCGCTGTCCGGCTCGGGCCGGGGGAGGGTTTGCGCGCGCGTCATTCCGGATGTCCTTTGGCCGCTATGGCGACCGCCAGCGCCCCGGCAGGCCACCGTTCCGTCCGGCAGGTGCCCCATCAGATCTGACGCAGCACGAGGCTCGCGTTGAGGCCGCCGAACGCGAACGAGTTCGAGATCGCCGCCGGGATCGGCATGGGGCGCGCCTCCACCGGGATCGCGTCGATGTCGAGGTCGGGATCGGGATCGGTCAGGCCGGCGGTCGGCGGCGCCAGGGCGTGCGTCATCGCCAGCACGGTCGCGACGGCCTCCAGCCCGCCGGCCCCGCCCAGCGCGTGGCCCGTCACCGCCTTCGTCGAGGAGACCGGGGGCGGGGCGCTGCCGAAGACCGAGCGCAGGGCCTGGACCTCCGTCAGGTCGTTCGCCCGCGTCCCCGTCCCGTGCGCGTTGACGTAGGCGATGTCGGCCGGTGCGAGGTCGGCCTCGGCCAGGGCCGCGCGCATCGCGCGGGCCATGCCGTCCGCCGAGGGGGCGACGATGTCGCCCGCATCCGCGCCCGCGCCGAGGCTCGCCACCGCGACCTGCGGCCTGCACCCGCGCGCGCGGGCATGCGCCTCGCGCTCCAGGATCACGATGCCGGCGCCCTCCGCGACGACCAGTCCGTCGCGGTCGCGCGAGAACGGGCGGCAGCCCGTGCGGCTCATGATCTTCATGGCGTTCCAGGCCATCAGCGTGCCGCGGGAGAGCGGCGCCTCGGTGCCGCCCGTGATCGCCACATCGACGATTCCGGCGCGCACGAGCTGGGCCGCCACGCCGATCGCCTGCGTGCCCGAGGCGCAGGCGCTCGCCACCACGAAGCACGGCCCCTGCGCCCCGAACGCGATCGAGACCCAGCTCGCCGCGGAGCTGCCCATCGCCCGCACCACCGAGAACGGGTGCGGCCGCTTGTTCTCCACGAACAGGCGCTCGTACTGGGTGTCGAGGCTGGTGAGGCCGCCGCCGCCGTTGCCGATCACCACCGCGACGCGCTCGGGGGCCACGGAGCCCGGCGCCAGGCCGGCATCCGCCATGGCCGCGCGCGCGGCCGCGACCGCCAGGAGGGCGTTGCGGTCGCAGGCGCCGGGCATCGGGATCGGCAGGTCGGAGAAATCCGCGGCGACCGGGATCTCGGCGGCGATGACGCCCGACTCCGGCAGCGCGCGCGCCGGGGTGAAGACCGGGCGGCCCGCGACGAGGCTCGACCAGAAATCCGCGACGGTGAGACCGCAGGGGGCCGCGACGCCCAGGCCGGAGACGACGACGGCACTCACGCGGTGCGGGCCTTGCGCGCGAGGGCGCTCCGGATCAGCGCGACGACGTTGCCGAACGTCATCTCGCCGACGGGCTGCTCGTTCGCGTTGAAGTTCAGCTCGATGCCGAACTTGTCCTCGATCTCGAAGACCAGCTCGACGAAGTCGAGGGAGTCGATCTGCGCCTCCTCCAGCCGGGTCTCGGTGTTCCAGTCGGCGTCGGCCGTCTTCAGATACTTCTTGGCGATCTCGAAGACGCTGGTGACCACCTCGTCGCCGGCATCGGATCCGATCTGGGCGGCGGGTAGGATCGCGGCGGTAGCGGCCATGTGAGAACTCCTCTCGCAAGAACGAGATCAGTTTCAATATTCGGTCGTCATTCCGCAAGTCGTTTATTGGATGTCGAATGTTGAATGGTGTTCATAGTAAATCTCAATGCTCAACTAGCGGTTGTTTCGATTCGCGCTTCTCCCGCGGCGCCGGGTGGCGGCGATCCCTGCCGGGACGAATCGTGTGGGGCCAGGGCGCAGGACGGGCGGCGCTGCGGTCGCTGCGGTCGCGGATCGATCCCGCAGGCGCGGGACCGCGCGCGCCGCGCGAGCGGACGGCGCCCCGGCCCGAGGCAGCGCCGAGCCGGCCCCGGGCTACATCGCAGGGACGGGGTCGCGGAGGCGAGGTGTCGTCAGTTCACCCGGACCAGGAGCTTCATCTTCGGGTGGATGCCGCACAGCACCAGGAAGGTCCCGGATTTCCGGAACACGATCGGCGTGCGGCTGCCCGGTGCCTGATCACCGGAGTCGAAGGTGAAGGCCTCCGACTCGATGTAGACGTGGTGCAGCAGGTCGCTGTCGTCGTTGACGATGGTGACCGTGTCGCCGCGCCCGACCACGAGGCTGCCGGGCTGGAAGGCGCGCCCCTTCTGGGACACGACGTAACCCTCCGGCCCCGCGAGCGCGAGCGCGGCCGTCACCAGGGCGCCGGTCGTCATGCCCGCGGCGAGCGCCAGGGCGGGGAGGGCGAGGCGTCGCGGGAGCGGGCGCATGGGGGCGTCTGGCAAAACCTGTCGGGAGTGTCAGCATAGCGGAGGTGCGATTGATGAAATGTTGTCGTGCTGCGACGCCGTGCGGGATGAACGAGATGCCGTGCGCCTGCTCGGTTCGGCCGAGGCTAATCGCCTCTTAAGATCTTGCACGCATCCTGCGAGAACCTGCTCGGCGAGCGGGCCACAACTTGGCAGGGTTGCCTTGGAACGGAACACGGAACGGCAGGGATTGCCGCCGCATCCGCCATCCGGCGGGCGGGCATGGCGGCGGATCGGGAACGCGGCGGCGACGATCCGCGGCCGGATCCTGTTCGCGTTCCTGACCATGAGCCTCCTGACCGGAGCGCTCGGCCTCTACGCCATCGGCGGCATTCAGCGCGTCGGCGATCTCGTCTACCGGACCTACGACGAGTCGCTGATGTCCATCAACTACGCGCGGGCCACCGCGGCGGACTTCGCCAAGATGCGCGCCGCCTTCGCCCGGCGCAGCGTGGCCGCGGAGCCCGCCGTCGTCGCGAGCCTCGACGGCGAGATCACGGACCTGGCCACGGCGCTGGCGGAGGATCTCGCCATCGCGGTCGAGCGCGCGCAGTCGGAGCGGGCGGTGCGGGCCGGCGAGGGGGTGCAGACGGCGGTAGCGACCTGGGACGAGATGCGCCGCGCCGTCGCGCCCGGGCCCCGCGCGGGCCGCAGCGAGGCCTGGGCCGCCCTCGACCGGCAGGCGGCCGCCGTCGACGCGCAGATCGACCTCTTGGTGAACTACACGGCCGGCGACGGCTTCACGTTCCGGCAGGCCGCCCGGACCCTCGTCGACGAGCAGATCCGCTTCAACGCCGCCGCCACCGGCGCCGCGCTGTTGCTCGCGGGCTTCGTCGCGTGGCTGCTGCACCGGCGCATCGTCGGGCCGCTCGGCGCGGCCTCCGCCGTGGCGCAGCGCATCGCGGCGGGCCGGCTCGACGTCGCGGTTCCGGCCGGCGGCCGGGGCGAGCTCGGCCGCCTGCTCACCGCCATGGCGCAGATGCGCGACAACATCCAGGCGATGATGGAGCGCGAGGTCAGCCAGCGCCGCTCGGCCGAGACGCTGCTCGCCGACGCGCTCCAGAGCTCGCGCGAGGGCATCGTCGTCGTGGACGGGCAGGGGCGCATCGTGCTCGCCAACGCCCGGGCGCTGGAGTTCTTCGAGGGCCTCGGCGGCGCCGTGCAGGCCGGCACCGCGGCGATGCCGGGGACAGGCGCCGCCCCGACGACCGACTACGCCCGGGCGCTCGCCCGGGACGGGGAGACGCGCCTGCCCGACGGGCGCCGCCTGCGGGTCAGCCGCAGCGCCGTGCAGAACGGCGGCTTCGTGGCGGTCTGCACCGACGTGAGCCTCGTCCGCGAGCAGGAGGACCGCCTCACCGAGACCAACAACCGCCTCGATGCGGCGCTCGACAACATGTCCCAGGGCCTGTGCCTCTACGATGCCGGCCGCCGCCTGATGGTGGTGAACCGGCGCTACTGCGAGATCTACGGCCTGCCCGCCGAGGCGGTGGTCCCCGGCATGAGCGCCGAAGAGGTCGTGACCCGCAGCATCGAGGCCGGCAATCATCCGGGCCGCGGCGTCGCCGAGCTGATGCGCCAGGGCCGCAAGGCCTTCGCCAGCACCCTGTTCCAGGAACTCGGCAACGGCCGCGTCGTCGCCATCGCGGCGCGCGAGACGCGAGAGGGCGGGTTCGTCGCCACCTACGAGGACGTCACCGAGCAGCGCCGCGCCGAGGCGCGCATCGCCTTCCTCGCCCACCACGACGCGCTGACCGGCCTGCCCAACCGGGTGAAGTTCGGCGAGCAGGTCGATGCCGCGATGGCGCAGGCCGGCCGCGACGGCGGCGGCTTCGCGGTGTTCTCCCTCGACATCGACGGCTTCCGCCCGATCAACGACACGCTCGGCCGCGCGGTCGGCGACGAGGTGCTGCAGGCCGTGGCCAACCGCCTCTCGGCCTGCGTGCGCGAGATCGACGGCGTCGCCCGCGTCGGCGCCGACGAGTTCGCCATCCTGCAGCGCGGGGTCGAGGGTCCGGAGGAGGCCGCCATCCTCGCCCGCCGCATCCTCGACGTGGTGAGCGCCCCCTACCGCCTCACGAGCCACGGCGTCACGCTCGGGCTCACGCTCGGCATCGCGCTGGCGCCCGGCGACGGCTCGAGCTGCGACCGGCTCCTCAAGAGCGCCGACATGGCCCTCGACCGGGCTAAGCTCGAGGCGCGGGGCGCCTTCCGGTTCTTCGAGCCGGAGATGGACGCGCGCATCCAGGCGCGCCGCCTCGTCGAGCAGGATTTGCGCGCGGCGCTGGCCGCCGAGGCCTTCGAGCTGCACTACCAGCCGATCTACGACCTCGCCTCCGACCGGATCTGCGGCTTCGAGGCGCTCCTGCGCTGGAACCACCCGACCCGCGGCCGGGTGTCGCCGGCCGAGTTCATCCCGGTGGCGGAGGAGATCGGCCTGATCGTGCCGCTCGGCGAGTGGGTGCTGCGCCGGGCCTGCGACGAGGCGAGCCGCTGGCCGGACGGGATCAAGGTCGCGGTCAACGTCTCGGCGGTGCAGTTCACCTCGGCGAGCCTCGTGACGGCGGTCCGCGACGCGCTGCGCAATTCCGGCCTGCCGGGCCGCCGCCTGGAGCTGGAGATCACCGAATCCGTGCTGGTGGCCAATCCCGGCGCGACGACCGCGATCCTGCACAGCCTGAAGGGCTTAGGGGTACGGGTCTCGATGGACGATTTCGGCACCGGGTACTCGTCGCTGAGCTACCTGCGCTCCTTCCCCTTCGACAAGATCAAGATCGACCAGTCCTTCGTGCGCGACCTCGGCGGCCCGAACGGGACCGACTTCATCGTGCGCGCGGTGATCGGGCTCGGCGACAGCCTTGGCATGACGACCACCGCCGAGGGCGTCGAGACGGAGGCGCAGCTCGCTACGCTGCGCGCCGAGGGCTGCGACGAGGTCCAGGGCTACCTGTTCAGCCGCCCGGTGCCGGTCGAGGACGTGCCGGCCGTCATCCGGCGCTGGAACGGCGCCATCCAGCGCGCCATAGCCTGAGACTGGGAACCCTCCGCTGAGCCGCCCCGTTGAATGCAGCTTGCAGTTGTAGGAGTTCCGCGATGCTCAAAGGTGGCCTGCTCTGGCTGATCGGCATACCGCTGCCGATCATCCTCCTGATCTACTTCTTCACCGGCTGGCTGCGCTGAGCCGGGCCGGCGGCGGGCGGGACCCGCCGCCGGCCGGTCGCATCACTCGGCCGCGTCGAGGCGGGGGCGCTCGATCTCGGCGCGCTCCCGCTTGATCAGCTCGGCCGTCAGGAAGGCCACCTCCAGCGCCTGCTCCGCGTTGAGGCGCGGGTCGCAGTAGGTGTGGTAGCGGTCCTGCAGGTCGTCGGCGGTGAGCGCGCGGGCGCCGCCCGTGCACTCGGTGACGTCCTTGCCGGTCATCTCCAGGTGGATGCCGCCCGCGACCGTGCCTTCCGCGCGGTGCACGCCGAAGAAGCCCTCGATCTCCTGCATCACCCGCTCGAACGGCCGCGTCTTGTAGCGGCCGGCCGCGACCGTGTTGCCGTGCATCGGGTCGCAGACCCAGGTCACCGTGCGGCCCTCGCGCTCCACCGCCCGGACGAGCCTCGGCAGGTGCTCGCCCACCTTGTCCGCGCCGAAGCGGCAGATCAGCGAGAGGCGCCCCGCCTCGTTCTCCGGGTTAAGCTGGTCGATCAGGCCGATCAGCCCCTCGGCGGTCATGGACGGGCCGCACTTCAGGCCGATCGGGTTCCGGATGCCGCGGGCGTATTCCACGTGCGCGTGGTCGGGCTGGCGCGTGCGGTCGCCGATCCACAGCATGTGGCCCGAGGTGGCGTACCAATCGCCGGAGGTCGAATCGACGCGGGTCAGCGCCTCCTCGTAGCCGAGCAGCAGCGCCTCGTGGCTGGTGTAGAAATCGGTCGTGCGCACCTCCTGGTGGGTCTCGGGGTTGATCCCGATCGCCTGCATGAAGTGCAGCGCGTCCGACATCCGGCCGGCCACGTCCTGGTAGCGCGAGGACTGGGGCGAGTCCTTCACGAAGCCCAGCATCCAGCGGTGCGCGTTGTCGAGGTTGGCGTAGCCGCCCGTCGCGAAGGCGCGCAGCAGGTTCAGGGTCGCGGCCGACTGCCGGTAGGCCTCGATCTGGCGGCGGGGATCCGGCACGCGGGCCTCGTCCGTGAAGCCGATGCCGTTGACGATGTCGCCGCGGTAGCTCGGCAGCGAGACGCCGTCGAGCGTCTCGGTCGGCGAGGAGCGCGGCTTGGCGAACTGGCCCGCGATGCGCCCGACCTTCACCACGGGCGAGCCGCCCGCGAAGGTCAGCACCAGCGCCATCTGCAGGAAGACGCGGAAGAAGTCGCGGATGTTGTCGGCGGAGTGCTCGTCGAAGCTCTCGGCGCAGTCGCCGCCCTGGAGCAGGAAGGCCTCGCCCGCGGCGACGCGCGCGAGCGACGCCTTCAGCTTGCGGGCCTCACCGGCGAAGACCAGGGGCGGAAAGCTCGCGATCTGGTCCTCGACCGCCTTCAGCACGGCGGCATCCGGATAAGCCGGGACCTGCTGGATCGGCAGACCGCGCCAGCTCTTCGGAGACCAAGTCTTTGACGTCGAACGCTCGCCCATGATCGTAACTCCCGCCACCTCGCGGCGTCGTTTGGCGCGAATCCTCGCGCGAAGCGGCGCTTATAGGGAGGTTCCGAGGGCTTTGCGAGTGTTCGATGCGCGCCTCCGCCCGGCGTCGCGCGCGGGCGACACCGGTCGGAAGCCGCCGCTTGGATCGGCCGCCGCGATCAACCGCCGCGATCAACCGCCTCTTCGCATCGAGCCCGGCAGGTGGTCCTTCGGGTTGACGCGCCCGCCGCCCTCGTCCGGGGTCACGGCGGTCGAGGGCTTGAGGGCCCGCGGGGCCGACACGCCGTCGTTCGGCTTGTGGGGCGCCTCCGGATGCGCCTCCTTCACGGTCGTGGTGCCCGGCGGCAGGGTGCCGGCGGTGGGCTGATCGATCCGGCTCGCGGCCGACTGGGCCGAGGCCGGCGCGACGAAGCGGGCGCCCAACGGCGCGGCCGCGCAGACGCCCAGGATGGCGACGAACAGGGCGGTCGCGGGCCCGCCGGCACGTGGACGCAGCCCGCGGTGGGGTCGGTTGTCAGGATGGGGCATCGGGTTGCACCCTGTCGGTGTTCGGTGGGGGGAGCCTGAAGGCTCCTGCTCGAGGATCAGAACGCGGCGTGCGCGCGGTCCGGTTCCCGCGGTGGCCGCGTCGGCGGTCCCGCAGGCGCCGGATGGCTCTCCCGGCGTGTCCGGCGACACGTCCCGCGCGAGCAGGGCGCCCGGGGGCGGGATGAATTCAGGGATGGGATCATGTCGACGCACATCGCCGAGATCGCCTGGGCCCTTCGGCCCGGTGAGGATTTCCCGAACGGACGCTACAGCCGCGGACACAGCCTGAGCTTCGACGGCGGCGCGACGCTCGCCGGTTCCGCCTCGCCCCACGTCGTCGGCAGATGGGCCGTGCCCGCGGCGGTCGACCCGGAGGAGATGCTGGTGGCGGCCCTGTCGAGCTGCCACATGCTGACTTTCCTGCACCGCGCCCGGCTGGCGGGCTTCGTCGTCGGCGCCTACCGCGACCGCGCCGAGGGCGTGTTGGCGGAGATCGCCCCGGGCCGCCGGGCGGTGACGCGGGTGACGCTGCGCCCGGAGATCGCTTGGGCGGGCGGCGAGCCCGATGCGGAGGCGCTGGCCCGCCTCCACCACGAGGCGCACGCGGAGTGCTTCATCGCGAACTCGGTCACGACCGAGGTGGTGGTGGCCTGAGGTCGGAGCCGGTCGATCGCGTCCGCCGTCCTGGATCCTCTCTCGGATCCCCTCTCCCCGCGCGGCGAGAGGGGGCCCCGCTCAATGTGCGGGCTGGGACGGCACGCCCTCCTTGTCGTGCGTGCCGAAGCGCTCCACCAGCGTGGCGCTGGCCGCGTTCAGGCCGATCACCGTGACCTGCCGGCCCTGGCGGCGCGCCTTCGTCACCACGCGGTCGAGGGCGCCGACGGCGGAGATGTCCCAGAAATGGGCCGCGTGCACGTCGATGACGATGCCCTCGAGCGGCTCCAGCACGTCGATGGCATCGCCGAAGCCGCCGGCCGAGGCGAAGAAGATCTGGCCCGTGACGCGGTAGGTCCGCACCCGGCCGTCCGCCGACAGATCGGACGTGACGCGGCTGAGCCGCGAGACCTTGCCGGCGAAGAACACGCCCGAGAGCAGCACGCCCACGAGGACGCCGATGGCGAGGTCCTTCGTGGCGACGACGACCGCCACGGTCGCCAGCATCACGGCCGAGGAGGGCAGGGGGTTGGTGCGCAACGACAGGAGCGAGCGCCACTGGAAGGTGTTCAGCGAGACCATGATCATCACGGCGGTCAGCGCCGCCACGGGCACGATCGCCAGCAGGTCCTGCAGCGCGACCAGGAGGACGAGCAGGGCGCTGCCCGCCACGAAGGTCGAGAGCCGGCCGCGCGCCCCCGACGAGACGTTGATCACCGACTGGCCGATCATCGCGCAGCCGCCCATGCCGCCGAAGAGCGCCGAGGCCATGTTGGCCACGCCCTGGCCGGCGCATTCGCGGTTCTTGTCGCTCGGCGTGTCGGTCATGTCGTCCACGATCTGGGCCGTCAGCAGGCTCTCCAGCAGGCCGACCGCGGCCAGCGTCGCCGCGTAGGGCAGGATGATGCGCAGGGTCTCGAAGGTGAGGGGGACGTCCGGCAGCGCGAAGCTCGGCAGCGCCGAGGGCAGCGCGCCGAGATGCGCGACCGTGCGCACGTCGAGGTGGAACAGAGCGGTGATCGCGGTGAGCGCCGCGATCGCGATCAGCGGAGACGGCACCGCCCGGGTGATGCGCGGGACGCCGTAGATGATGGCGAGCCCCAGCGCGATCAGCCCGTAGGTCGCCGGGGTGACGCCGGTGAGTTCCGGCAGCTGCGCCAGGAAGATCAGGATCGCGAGCGCGTTGACGAAGCCCGTCATCACGGATTGCGAGACGAAGCGCATCAGCCGCCCGAGCCTGAGCAGGCCGGCGAGGATCTGCAGCAGACCCATCAGGATGGTGGCGGCGAACAGGTACTGCACGCCGTGGTCGCGCACGAGATCGACCATCACGACCGCCGTCGCGGCGGTCGCCGCCGAGATCATGGCGGGCCGCCCGCCCGCGACCGCGATCACGCAGGCGATGACGACGGAGGCGTAGAGGCCGACCTTCGGATCGACCCCGGCGATGACGGAGAAGCCGATCGCCTCGGGGATCAGGGCGAGGGCCACGACGATGCCGGAGAGGATGTCGGCGCGCAGGCGCGTGAGGCCGGCGCGCGGTTGGGCTGGGGAACGGGTCATGGAATGTCCGCAGGAGACGTCGGCCCGCACGCGGCGCGTGGGGGTACGGACGGTCTCGATTGCGTGGTCCGGCGGATCGGCGGCCGGAAGAGCCACCCGGGCTTTCACCGGGTCCAGGCGGATGAGGGCGGTCTAGCAGACTTGCGGTGCATCGCAACATGTTGCGGGCGCGCCGCGTCCGCTGTCGCGTCCCCCACCGCGTCCCTGCTTCGCCTCAGGCGCCGTCCGGGCCGGTGCGGTCGGGGCGCACCAGGCTGCCGAGCGCGCAGCCCGCCGCGTAGGCCGCGAGCATCAGCGCGCCGCCGTCCAGCCAGAGGCCGGCCACCCCCGTGACGAGCCCCGCGGCGGCGACGCCCCCGAGGCCGAGCACGGCGGCGGCGAGGCCGAGCGGGACCGCGCGGTCCCGCGGCCAGCCCGAGAGGGCGCCGATGCCGAGCCCGAGGAGGAGGGCCACGGCTAGTCCCGGCCAGAGGCCGGCCAACAGAACGATCACGCGGCGTCACCTCCCAGCGGCCCGCGGCTGGCATGCGGGCGCGTCCGGCGCAAGGATGGGTCAGGGGCTCGGCGCCAGGGCCACGCTGCGGCGCTCGCCCGCCGGCCCGTCGCCGAGCGCCACCTGATCGGCGCCCGCGCCCGCCTGGAGGAGATAGTCCAGAACCGCCTGGGCGCGCAGCCGGGCGAGATCCTCGCCGGAGGGCTCCGGTGCCGGCTCCGGCTTCGCGGCGGACTTCGCCGCCGGCTTGCCCTTGGCCGCCTTTCCCTTCGTGCCTTTCTCCGGAGCCTCGGCCGGCTTGGGCTCCGGTGCGGGCTCCGGCGGCTTCACGTCCTGCGGCCGCTTGGTGCCCGGCGGGTCGGCGTGGCCGGTCACTGCGAGCCGCAGGGTTGGGCAGGCCTTCGCGAGGGCGGCGGCGGCGTCGAGGATCGGGTACATCGCCGCCGTCAGGGCGGTGCTGCCGGGCTCGAAGCGGAGGCGCTCGTTCCAGGCGGCGTCGAAGCCCGCGCGGCAGGACTCGGCGTCGCGCCGCGGCGCGGCCCCGCGCGGCAGCACCGCGACCCGGCTGGTCCAGCCCGCGGGGAGCGCCCGGGGCAGACTCTCGGCCACGCGCGCGGCGCTCTCGCGATAGAGGCTCTCGCCGGTGAGCGCGAGCTGGGCGTCCGCCACCGCGATCTCGCCCTCGGCGAGGTTCGCCAGCGCCGGCACGGCCGCCTCCAGGGCGGCGGCGAGGTTCGGCGGCGCGCCGTCCGCCAAGCGGGTTCGGTCGAGGACGCGCTCGCGGAAGAAGCGCGCGCGCAGGGCCGCCAACAGCCGCTCGCGCGCCTCCGGGCTCGGCAGGTGGCCCGCGACCACGACGCTGTCGGCCTCGCGGCGCAGGCTCACCCGGTAGGGCGAGAGCGGCCGCACCGCGAGCGTCATCGTGCCGGCCGCGACTCCCTTGGGCAGGCGCGCGCGCATCAGCGCCTCGGCCTCGCCCACCGCCTGCGCGTCGAGGGCGTCGCCCGTGACGGTGACCCGGCCGTTCTCGAAGGCGACGCGCCCGCTCTGCAGGAGGTCGGCGAGCGCCAGCATCGCCCCGGCCAGCGCGCGCGGCTCGATCCCGGGGGCCAGGCCGCGCGCGGTCCGGGTGCGGTCGTCCACGAAGGCGCCGCCCGCGGCCTCGGCGGCCGCCCGCCGGATCTCGGCCCGCGCGCTCTCCGAGACCGTGTTGCCCGTGAGCACGAGACCGCCGCCGGACACGCGCTCCACCCCGAAGCGAAAATCGGCCACGCTCGGCGGCAAGATGTCGATGCGCCCGATGCTGTAGCCGCGCGGCGGCTCGCCGAGGCCGGCGCGCAGCGCGTCGTAGGCCTCCACGTCCACCGCCTCGCCGGAGGCCGAGATCACGGTGTCGGTGAGGCTGACCCGGGCGCCGGGGGCGAGGCGCGACAGTTTCGCGGCGGCGTAGGCGGCGGCCGCGGGGAAGTCCGGCGGGGCGCCGCGGGCGGCGCGGGCCTCGTCGTCGAGGGCCGCGCCGGCCGGCAGGGCGGCGACCAGCACCGCCTCGAAGGCGCGGCGGCCGATCTCGGCCGGGCGGCTTCCGGTGAGTGCGACGCCCGTCCCGGTGCGCTCCGCCGACCAGACGAAGGGCGCGGCCGTCTCGACGAGGCCGATGTCGGAGACGATCCGGCGCGGGCTCGGCAGGGCGGCGAGCCGCGTCAGGGCGGCGGCGCGCTCGGCCTCGCCCGGCGCCTCGCCCCGGGCCGCGAGATCGCGGCCCCGCGCGGCGACCCGCAACCAGGGTTCGCCCTCGCGATCCTCCGTGAGGCGCACCACCATGGGGTGACGCTCACCCCGAGAGTTCCGGGCCGCCCAGCGGCCCCGCGACGCTTCCGTCCGGTGGATCCGGGGAAGGCCCGCCGGGATCGCCTCGGGTTCCGGCGGGGTCCGCTGCCCTCGAATGGGGCGGCCAACAACGGAGGTTCGACCGATGGCAAGCGGAATGCAGTCCGCAACGCAGAGCGGAACACATCTGGAAAGACCGAGCAGCCTGTCCGGGCTGACGGAAGCGGAGGCCAAGGAGTTCCACGCGATCTTCCTGACGAGCTTCATCGTCTTCACGGCGATCGCCGTGGTGGCCCACATCCTGGTCTGGCTGTGGCGGCCCTGGCTGCCCGGCCCGCAGGGCTACGCGTCCCTTGAGGGGGCGGGCGAGACCGTCCGCGCCCTCACCACGCTCATCGGCTGAGGGAGGATCCCGTGCACAAGGTCTGGCTCCTGTTCGACCCGCGCCGCACCCTGGTGGCCCTGTTCACCTTCCTGTTCGTGCTGGCGCTGCTGATCCACTTCATCCTGCTCTCGACGGACCGGTTCAACTGGCTGGAGGGGCCCAAGCGCGCCGCCCAGGCGCAGAGCCTCGTCCTGCCGCAGATGCCGGCCTGACCGACCGGCCGCGGCGCCCCGGCGCCGCGGCCCACACGACCAACCCACGCGCACGGTCTGAAAAGCCCGTCCCGGGAGGAGACGCGCCATGGCGATGCTGAGCTTCGAGCGCAAATACAGGGTCCGGGGCGGCACGCTCCTCGGCGGCGACCTGTTCGACTTCTGGGTCGGGCCCTTCTACGTCGGCTTCTTCGGGGTCACGACGCTGTTCTTCTCGGTGCTCGGCACCGCGCTGATCCTCTACGGAGCGGCGATCGGGCCGACCTGGAACATCTGGCAGATCAACATCGCGCCGCCCGACCTCAAGTACGGGCTGGCGCTGGCGCCGCTCAAGGAGGGCGGCCTCTGGCAGATCATCACGATCTGCGCGATCGGGGCCTTCGCGTCCTGGGCCCTGCGCGAGGTCGAGATCTGCCGCAAGCTCGGCATCGGCTACCACGTGCCCTTCGCCTTCTCGGTGGCGATCTTCGCCTACGTGGTCTTGGTGGTGGTGCGCCCGCTTCTCATGGGTGCCTGGGGCTACGGCTTCCCGTACGGGATCCTGAGCCACTTGGACTGGGTCTCCAACACCGGCTACCAGTATCTCCACTTCCACTACAATCCCGCGCACATGCTCGCGGTGACGTTCTTCTTCACCACGACCTTCGCGCTGGCGCTGCACGGCTCGCTGATCCTGTCGTCCACCAATCCGCCGAAGGACGACAACGTCGTCAAGACGCCCGAGCACGAGGACACCTTCTTCCGCGACACGATCGGCTACTCGATCGGCACGCTCGGCATCCACCGGCTCGGCCTGTTCCTGGCGCTCTCGGCCGGGTTCTGGAGCGCGGTCTGCATCGTGATCAGCGGGCCGTTCTGGACCCGCGGCTGGCCCGAATGGTGGGGCTGGTGGCTGAACCTGCCGGTCTGGCGCTGAAGGGGAGGGGGCCGTGGCCTACTACCAGAACATCTTCACCCAGGTTCAGGTGCGCCCGCGCGTGCCGGAGCACGGCATCCCGGTCGCGGTCGACGCCCGCGTGGGCCGCCCCTTCAACAGCTACCTGTTCGGGCTGATCGGCAACGGCCAGGTCGGGCCGATCTACGGCGGCTATCTGGGCGCACTCTCGCTCGCCTGCGGGCTGATCGCCTTCGAGATCATCGGGCTCAACATGTGGGCGTCCGTGAACTGGGACCCGGTCCAGTTCGTGCGCCAGCTCCCCTGGCTGGCGCTGGAGCCGCCGCTCCCGAAGTACGGGCTCAAGGTGCTGCCGCCCTTGAACGAGGGCGGCTGGTGGCTGATCGCCGGCTTCTTCCTCACCGCCTCGATCCTGCTCTGGTGGCTCCGTCTCTACCGGCGGGCCCGCGCCTTGGGCCTCGGCACCCACGTACCCTGGGCCTTCGCCTCGGCGATCTGGCTCTACCTCGTGCTGGGCTTCATCCGGCCGCTGATGATGGGCTCGTGGAGCGAGGCGGTGCCCTTCGGCATCCTGCCCCACCTCGACTGGACCGCGGCCTTCTCGCTGCGTTACGGCAACCTCTTCTACAACCCCTTCCACATGCTCTCGATCGTCTTCCTGTACGGATCAACGCTGCTCTTCGCGATGCACGGGGGCACCATCCTGGCCTGCTCGCGCTACGGGGCCGAGCGCGAGATCGACCAGATCGTCGATCGCGGCACCGCCACCGAGCGCGCCGCCCTGTTCTGGCGCTGGACCATGGGCTTCAACGCCACGATGGAATCCGTCCACCGCTGGGCCTGGTGGTTCGCGGTGCTCACCACGCTCACCGGCGGCATCGGCATCCTGCTCACCGGGACCGTGGTCGACAACTGGTACCTCTGGGCGGTCAAGCACGGCGTCGCGCCGGCCTACCCGGAGGTGTTCGGGCCGATCCACGATCCTCTCAAAGCCACGGGAGCCACGCCATGAAGACGGTCGGCGCCATCGTCGCGGGCGTGGTGGCCCTGTTCCTCACGATCGCGCAGTTCGGCACGGCGGGCTGGACCAGGCCCCCGATGCTCAACCAGCAGCACGGCTTCCGCGGCACCGGCATGGACGTGATCCAGACGAAGGCCGGCGCCGCGGAGATCAAGGCCGCGAACGTCGCACCCGTGCCGGCCGACCCGGTCGAGGCCGGCACCGACAAGGCCGGCGCGGTCTACGAGAACGTGAAGGTGCTCCAGGACCTCCCGGTCGAGGAATTCAACCGCCTGATGGTCTCGATGACCGAGTGGGTCTCGCCGCAACAGGGCTGCACCTACTGCCACAACACCGAGAACATGGCGGACGACAGCCTCTACCAGAAGCGGGTCGCCCGGCGGATGCTGCAGATGACCCAGCACATCAACACGGACTGGAAGGAGAAGCACGTCGGGGAGGCCGGCGTGACCTGCTACACCTGCCACCGCGGCAACCCGGTGCCGGCCCAGATCTGGTTCGACGCGCCGAGCCCGACGCGGGGCTTCATCGCCCGCAACAACGGCCAGAACCTCGCCACGCCCTCCACGGGACTGGCCTCGCTGCCCTACACCTACCTGCAGGACTACCTCGCAAGGCCCGATCCCGACCAGGGCGCGATCCGGGTGAACGCCACGACGGCCCTGCCCGAGAGCCCCGGCAAGCCGATCCAGGCGGCCGAGCGCACCTTCGCGCTGATGATCCACATGTCGGAATCGCTCGGGGTGAACTGCACCTACTGCCACAACACCCGCGCGGTGGCGGAGTGGTCGCAGAGCGCGCCCCAGCGCACGCTCGCCTGGCACGCCATCCGGATGGTGCGCGACCTCAACGCGAACTACCTGACACCGCTGACGAGCGTGTTCCCGGCCAGCCGCCTCGGCCCCAAGGGCGACGCGCCGAAGCTCAACTGCGCCACCTGCCACAACGGCCAGAGCAAGCCGCTCGGCGGCGCCCACGTGGTCGAGGCCTACCCGGAACTCGCCGTGGCGCCCGCCACCACGAGCGGGCCGCAGGGGGTGCCGGCGCCGGCCGCGCAGTAACCGGATGGCGGGTCTCGGCTCGGCCGGGTGAGAACCGCGCCGCCCTCCCGTGCGCGAGAGGGTTGGGATGAGGGACGAGAACGTTTCGGATCAGGCGAGCCGCCGCCGCGGAACCGCGGAGCCCTGTCCCAAAGGCTCCGGGTCCCACACCCGGCTTTCTGCGAAAGCAGCCCGCTCCCGCTAGAGCGCTCTTGCGCCGAAGTGGACGCCGGTTCGGCGCAAGAGCGCGCGTTGATACAGGAGGTTGGAGCACCCGCGCCTCATTCGCGTTTCCGCGAAGTCTCGTCGAAGCAGATCTCCTCGAAGAGCGTCCGTGGCGGTGCGGAGAGCCGGGTACGTGCCCGCGCTCCGCACGCCTCCGACGATTACTCCGCCGCCATCGTCGCGGCCCGGGTCGCCCCGGTCGTGTCGGGCGCGCCCGGCATCGCCTGCGTGCTGAACTGCGGCTGCGGGCGCAGCGCCCCGTCCGCGCTCTCGCGCGCGACCGCGGCGGGCAGGAACTGGGCGAGCGCCACCGGCACCCGCTCCGGCCGCAGCCCGAGATCGCGGGCGAAGGCCTGGGCGATTGCGGGCGGGAGGAGGCGGGCGAAGGCCTCGGCCGGGACCGGCTCGTTCGCGCCCCGCCCGAGCCAGGACGACACCGCCCCACCGTGGCCGTCCGCGCGCAGCGCGTCCAGCAGGGCCGGCAGGCCGCCGGGGAAGAACTTCGCCGCGGCGAGCGCCAGGCCGTCCGCCCCCTTCGCGTCGAGGGCCTGCTCCAGCCTCGCGCCGAGCCCGCCGAGAACCGTCGTCACGCTGCCGAGCACGTCCATCCTCCGCCGTTGCGGCGCCGGACCGGCGGCGCCGTGCCGCTGCAAGCTCGGGCGCGCGGAGCGGCCGGCAAGGGCGCCGCACGTGCGCTGGCGTACAGGGCGGCGGCAATCCCGGGAAAACCGTCCCGTCGCGCGCGATCCCCCAGCGTGCGGTTGCATCGTCCAAAGCTTTCACAACCGCTGGCGCGTCCGCGAGCGGGGCGCCCGACCACCCCGGTCGTATTAATTCTGCCACACTGTTGTGGCCCCGCATCGGGGATGCCGCGCACGCGAGACAGAACTGAGGAGACGTCCCCCGCGCCCCCCGGCGAGGCCGCCGAGGCGACGCGGGCGGACCCGCGCGGGCCGGGCTGGATCGGGGCCGCCGTGGTGGTCACGGCGCTGGTCTCGGCCACGCTCACCTTCCTGATCCTGGCGGGCGTGATCCAGGTCACCCCGACGCGCACGATCGGCGTGACGCTGCTCGCCATCAACGTCGCGCTGGTGCTCGGCCTCGGGGTGATCATCGCCTGGGAGGCGCGCGTCTTCCTCAAGGCACGCCGGGCCAACGCCGCGGTGGCCCGCCTGCACACCCGCATCGTCGGGCTGTTCAGCCTGATCGCGATCCTGCCCACCATCCTGCTCGCGGTAGTGGCCTCGGTGACGATCGATCGCGGCCTCTCGCTCGGCTTCACCGACCGGGTGCGCGACGTGGTGCTGAAATCCGTGGAGGTGGCCGACGCCTACCAGGAGAACCAGTGCCAGTCGCTCGCCCGCGAGATCCGCATCCTCAACGACGACCTGACGCGCGCCCGGCCGAACTTCGACGTGAACCGCGACTGGTTCGAGAACTTCCTCACCACCCGCGCGACGAATCTCGGCCTGCCGGTCGCCCAGATCATGCGGGGGCCGACCGAGGTGGTGGCCCGCGCCAAGATCGACGTGCTGAAGGCGACGCGCCTGCCCGCGGCCGCGGCCTTCGCGGAGGCGGCCAAGTCGAACGACCCGATCTGCCTGCTGCCGACCGAGGGCCGGGTCTTCGCCGCGCTCCTGCGCATGCCCGCCTACGACGACGCGGTGCTGATGGTGCAGCGGGAGGTGAGCCAGCTCGCCATCGAGTTCCCGGGCGTCTCGCGGGCGGCGGCGGCCGAGTACCTCACCTACGATTCGCTCAGGCGCCAGATCCAGGTCACCTTCGCGTCGATCTTCGTGCTGATCGCGCTGATCGCGCTGCTCTCGGCGGTCTGGTTCGGCATGAACTTCGCCAACCGCTTCGTCGCCCCGATCCGCCGCCTCATCAACGCCGCCGACCAAGTGGCCTCGGGCAACTTCTACGCCCAGGTCCCGGCACGGAAATCCGACGGCGACCTCGCGCATCTGGGCGCCAGCTTCAACAAGATGACGCAGGAGCTGCGCCGCCAGCACGACGGGCTGACGGCGGCCAACGACCTGATCGACCGCCGCCGCCGCTTCACCGAGGCCGTGCTTTCGGGGGTCTCGCCGGGCGTCATCGGCATCGACGCGGGCGGCTACGTCACCATCGCCAACCCGGCCGCCGAGCGGATGCTGGACCTCGCGGGCGAGGCGCTGATCGGGCAGGCGCTGGGGCAGGCGGTGCCCGAACTCGCCCCGGTGCTCGCCGAGGGCGAGAGCCGCCAGCGCGCCGTGCAGCAGCAGATCCAGCTGACGCGCGCGGGCCGCGAGCGCACCGTGACGGTGCGGGTGACGAGCGAGCAGGCCCACGGCACGACCCGCGGCTACGTGGTGACCCTCGACGACATCACCGACCTCGTCTCGGCCCAGCGCACCTCCGCCTGGGCGGACGTCGCCCGGCGCATCGCCCACGAGATCAAGAACCCGTTGACGCCGATCCAGCTCTCGGCCGAGCGCATCCGGCGCAAATACGGCCGGGTCATCACCGCCGACCGCGAGGTCTTCGATCAGTGCACGGCCACGATCGTGCGCCAGGTCGACGAGATCAAGCGCATGGTCGACGAGTTCTCCGCCTTCGCCCGCATGCCCAAGCCCGCCATCGCCGAGAACGACCTCACCGAGATCGCCAAGCAGAACCTGTTCATGATGCGGGTGGCCCACCCCGAGATCGACTTCGCCTTCTCGACGAGCGGCGGGCCCGAGCGCATCACCGCGGCCTTCGACATCCGGCTCCTTTCCCAGGCCATCACCAACATCCTGAAGAACGCCGTCGAGGCGGTGATCGAGGTGCCGGAGGAGATCCTCGGCAAGGGCAAGATCGGCCTCGATCTCGCGGTGGACGAGGGCTTCGCGGTGATCAGCATCACCGACAACGGCAAGGGATTTCCCGCCGAGGGGCGCCAGCGCCTGCTCGAGCCCTACATGACGACCCGCGAAGGCGGGACGGGCCTCGGGCTCGCCATCGTCAGCAAGGTGCTGGAGGAGCACGGCGGGGGAATCGAACTCAACGACAACCCGGCCGGTCGCGGCGGGCAGGTGCGCATGCGGGTGCCGCGCGCGCAAGGACCCGACGCGTCGGCACATCCTGACACAGCGGCCACGACAGTGGAGAAGGGCGCCGCGCGGACGGCCCCCCAGATCGCGGAGATCACCAGATGAGCGCCGATATCCTGATCGTGGACGACGAGGCCGACATCCGCGACCTCGTGGCGGGCATCCTCGACGACGAGGGCCACCGCTGCCGCACGGCCGGCGGCTCCGACGAGGCGCTGGCCGCCATCGAGGCGAGGCGCCCCCACCTCGTCTTCCTCGACATCTGGCTGCAGGGCTCGCGCCTCGACGGCCTGCAAGTGCTCGACCTGATCAAGGCCGGCCACCCGGACCTGCCGGTGGTGATGATCTCGGGCCACGGCAACATCGAGACCGCGGTCTCGGCCATCAAGGCGGGCGCCTACGACTTCATCGAGAAGCCCTTCAAGGCCGACCGGCTCATCCTCGTGGCGGAACGCGCGCTGGAGGCCTCGCGCCTCAAGCGCGAGGTGCGCGACCTCAAGGCCCGCTCGGGGCACGCCAGCCGCATCGTCGGCGCCTCGGTGACGGCGAACCAGTTGCGCCAGACCATCGAGCGCGTCGCCCCCACCAACGCCCGGGTGATGATCACGGGCGCGCTGGGCTCGGGCAAGGAACTCGCCGCGCGCTCGCTGCACCGGGCCTCGGCCCGGGCCAACGGGCCCTTCGTGCTGCTCAACGCCGCCGCGATCCTGCCCGAGACGATGGAGGCCGAGCTGTTCGGCGTCGAGGGCGAGGCGGGGCGCCGGGTCGGCGCGCTGGAGGAGGCGCACGGCGGCACGCTCTACCTCGACGAGGTGGCCGACATGCCGCGCGAGACGCAGAACCGCATCCTGCGCGTCCTCGTCGACCAGAACTTCCAGCGCGTCGGCGGGACGACGCGCGTGCACGTCGATGTGCGCATCATCTCGTCCTCCTCGAAGGACCTCTCCGAGGAGATCGCGGCGGGCCGCTTCCGCGAGGACCTCTTCCACCGCCTCTCGGTGGTGCCGATCCGGGTGCCCGCGCTCTCCGAGCGGCGCGAGGACGTGCCCGAGCTGATCGGGTTCTTCATGGACAACATCTCGGCCCAGACCGGCCTGCCGAAGCGCCGCATCGCCGAGGACGCGATGGCGGTGCTGCAGTCGCACAACTGGCCCGGCAACATCCGCCAGCTCAAGAACAACGTCGAGCGGCTGATGATCCTGACCCAGGCCGACCCGGAGCAGGAGGTCACCTCCGAGATGCTGCCCTCGGAGATCGGCGCGCTCGTGCCGACCACGCCCGCGGGCTCGGGCGGCGAGAAGCTGATGAGCCTGGCGCTGCGCGAGGCCCGCGAGATCTTCGAGCGCGAGTACCTCGTGGCCCAGATCGCCCGTTTCTCCGGCAACATCTCCCGCACCGCCGAATTCATCGGCATGGAGCGCTCGGCTCTCCACCGCAAGTTGAAGTCCCTCGGCATCGGGCCCTGAGAGGTGGCGCGCGCCGTGGAAGTCCTGATGAGGGCGGCGCTTTCGTCACCCGGCAGCGCGGCCCTGCCCTTGCATCGGCCCGGGCTTTGCCGGTGTAATGTTTCCCGACATCGCGCCGGGCCTTGGGGGGCTCCTCGGTGGCCGGCCCCGGCAGGCGCCTCGAAAACCGGATCAAGAATCCAGAATAACAGCCAGGACAACAAAGGATAAAAAAATGGCGGCCGAACGCGCACAGAACCTTCAGGACACCTTCCTCAACCACGTCCGCAAGAACAAGATTCCGTTGACCATCTTCCTCGTCAACGGCGTCAAGCTGCAGGGCGTGGTGACGTGGTTCGACAACTTCTGCGTCCTGCTGCGGCGCGACGGGCACTCGCAGCTCGTCTACAAGCACGCGATCTCCACGATCATGCCGGGCCATCCCGTGCAGCTCTTCGAGCCCGACGAGACCGCGCCCGAGAAGGCGTGAGGGCGTTCAGATCAGGGGGCGGAAGCCGCCGCGTCCTCCCTCCCCCCTCTGCGGGCTATCGTGCTCGCACATCTCCTCGGCGGACCGATTTCCGATATCCACGCTGTCATTCCGGGTTCGCCTTCGGCGCCCCGGAATGACGGGGTGCGCGGCACAAGCTATTGTGTGAATGCGGTTCGCCTCAGCGGGGGAGGGAGCGTGCGGCAAGCGGTCCGGCTCCAGATGATCCGCACCGCTTCCCCGGACGCCCGGAGCGCCAGCGGAGGGTGATCCGGGACCCAGCATCAGGACATCGCGAAGCGTCCGAATCCTCCAGCGACGTATGAAGTTCGAGCCGCTTCGCGGCACTTTCCTCGCTGGATCCCGGATCACCTTCCACTCCGTTCCAGGCGTCCGGGAAAGGGCTCCGCCTCATCCGCGAGGGGCATCGCCTCTGAGCCCCTCCCCGGCGGATCCGGCCTCCGAACC
>NZ_LSIX01000862.1:0-232 GCF_001556475.1 Methylobacterium sp. CCH5-D2
TCAGCTCTCGCTGCCTCACCGGCACACATTCCCTCTTCACGATGTCAGATTCTTTTGACCAACGGCCGATCCGCAGAGGCGGACCACAAGGGCCGTGGCAAACTGGAATTCCGGACAGCCTCTACTCAACACCATGCTCTGAGACGTCGCAGATTGCACTGCGCCAAGTCACAAGAAAATGGTGGAGACAGACGGGATCGAACCGACGACCTCATGCTTGCAAAGCACGCGC
>NZ_LSIX01000863.1:0-13684 GCF_001556475.1 Methylobacterium sp. CCH5-D2
CCGCGGAATCGGCCACGACGTTGCCGTTCTGCACACGCAGACGCCACCGCCACTGGCCACCCGCATCCCGATACAGCTCGAACCGCATGGTCTGGCCGGGGCTCCCTTCACGTTCGACAGGGGGAGAGATGGCGCGGGGCGCGGCCGGGGCCAGCCCCCCCGGGAAACGCGAAACGCCGCCCCGACAGGCGGGGCGGCGCTGCGCTACGTAGTCCGACGCGGCAGGATCAGGAGCGCGGGGCGCGCTCCAGCCAGCCGATGGCGCGGCCCTCGCCCCCGCCCTGCGGACGGTTGCCCCGCCGCGCCTGGCCGGCGGCCGGACGGCCGTCCTGGCGCGGGGCCGCGGCCTGCGGGCGGGCGCCGTGGGGACGCTCGGCATGCGGGCGCGCCGCACGGTCCTGGCGCGGATCCTCGCGGCGACCCTGCTGGGGACGCCCCTGCGGCGGCCGGCCCTGGCGGCCCGGCTCGCCCGCCGGACGCCCGCCCCCCGGGCGGCCCTGGGCGCCGGGCTGCTGGCCCTGGCGCTGCTGGCCCTGGCGCTGCTGGCCCGGACGTCCGCCGCCGCGCTGCTGGGGCCGCTCGGGGCGGCGCTCCTCGGAGGCCGCGATCTCGGCGGCCTCCTGGCGGGTCGGCGGGGTGAAGCCCTCGGGGAAGCCCGCGACCGGCACCTTCTGGCGGGTCAGGCGCTCGATGTCGCGCAGGTAGGCCTTCTCCTCGTCGTTGCAGAACGAGATGGCGAGCCCGTCGGCGCCGGCGCGCGCGGTGCGGCCGATGCGGTGGACGTAGCTCTCCGGCACGTTCGGCAGGTCGAAGTTGACGACGTGGGAGACGCCCTCGACGTCGATGCCGCGGGCGGCGATGTCGGTGGCCACCAGCACCCGGCAGGAGCCGTCGCGGAAGGCGGCGAGCGCCCGCTCGCGCTGGGGCTGCGACTTGTTGCCGTGGATCGCCGCGCCGACGATCCCGACCTTGTCGAGGCCGCGCACCACGCGGTCGGCGCCGTGCTTGGTGCGGGTGAAGACCAGCACGCGGTCGATCTTCGGGTCGCGCAGGATGTGGCCGAGCAGCGCCTGCTTGGCACCCGTGTGGACGAACATCACCTGCTGCTCGACGCGCTCGGCGGTGGTGGCGACCGGCGTCACCGCGACCTGGACCGGATCGGAGAGGTACTGCTCGGCGAGTCCCGCGATGTTCTTCGGCATGGTGGCCGAGAAGAACAGGCTCTGGCGCTTGGCCGGCAGCATCCGCACGATGCGCTTGAGGGCGTGGATGAAGCCGAGGTCGAGCATCTGGTCGGCCTCGTCGAGGACGAGGATCTCGACGCCCTCCAGCGTCAGCGCGCGCCGGTCGACGAGGTCGATCAGGCGGCCCGGGGTGGCGACGAGGATGTCGACGCCCGGCGCCAGCGCCCGCTCCTGGCGGCCGATGGTGACGCCGCCGAACACCACGGTGCTGGTGAAGGGCAGGTGGCGGCCGTAATCGGCGAAGGAATCGGCGATCTGGTTGGCGAGCTCGCGGGTCGGCGAGAGCACCAGCACCCGGCATCCGCGGCGCGGGGCGCGGCGGTCCGAGAGGGCGAGCCGGTGCAGGATCGGCAGCGCGAAGGCCGCGGTCTTGCCGGTGCCGGTCTGGGCGATGCCGCAGAGGTCGCGGCCCGCCATGGCCGGCGGCAGGGCCTGCGTCTGGATCGGCGTGGGGGTCTGGTAGCCGGCCTCCTCGAGCGCCCGCAGCACGGGCTGGGCGAGGCCGAAATCGGTGAACTGGGTCAAGTCGGATGTCTCGTTGCAGCAGGACCGTCCGGCGCGGCTCGTGGAGCGGCGCGAATCGGCTTGGCGGTCCCTGGAGCAGGAGGCTGCCCGCGTGATGGGGCGGCCCGGGTGCATGCACGAATGAAGAGGGGGGCCGGAGCCTCCAGGCCGCCTCGGGCGGTCCCGCGATTCCGTCACGCAGCCCCCTCAAGCGGACCCTTGTCGGCCGCTGACGCTGCAGTGCCGATATGCGGTCCCGCAGGTGCGAAGTCAATGGCCGCGCCGACGGACGACGTCGACGGGCCGTAGCGACGGGCCGTGCCGTCCCGTTCCGGCAAGTCGGCGCACGCATCACCCGAACGTGATCGTAATCCTCGCCCCGTATCACAATCGGGCCGCACGCCCGGACCAGTGTCCGCGCCGTGTAACCGCGCGATCCGGGACATCGACCTCATGACGACCTTCTCGGTGTCTTGGACGGACGCGACCGGGGCGGGCGCCAACGCGAACGCCGTGCTGCGGACGCTGCAGGCCGCGGCCGATTCCTGGGCGCGCACCCTCCAGGGCTACGGCACCATCGAGATCGGGGTTCGGGTCAGCGAGGCCTCCGGCAACACCATCGCGACAGGCGGGTCGAGCTACTACTGGACCGGCCGCGCCTACGAATCCGTGCCGATGATCGAGATCCGCACGGGCAGCGACCCGAACGGCCAGAGCCCCGACATCAACGTCACGGTCAGCTCCGCCTACATCGACTCGCTGTTCTACGACCCGTCCGGCCAGCAGGCTGTGCCGTCGAGCCAGCTCGACGCGCTCTCGGTCTTCACGCACGAGGTCGGGCACGGGCTCGGCATCCTCTACCTCGGCGACAGCACCTACGCGGCCAACGTCCGGGCGGGCAGCACCCCGACCTTCGTCGGCGGCAACGCCGTGCGGGCGAACGGCGGCCCGGTGCCGCTCGATGCCGGCGAGGGCCACGTCACGGTGGCGGGCGACCTGATGACCCCCACCATCTCGGCCGGCACGCGCCGCCCGATCAGCGACCTCGACCTCGCGATCCTGCAGGATATCGGCGCGCCGATCGCGACCGCGCGGGCCGACGCCGTCACGCTGGGGGCGCGCAACGACACCTTCACGGCGCTCGCCGGCGACGACACGGTGACGGGCGGCGACGGCGCGGACGTGATCTACGGCAACCAGGGCGGCGACGTGCTCTACGGCAACCTCGGCGCCGACCGTCTCTTCGGCGGGCAGGACGACGACAGCGTGTTCGGCGGCCAGGACGCGGACGTGGTCTACGGCAACCAGGGCGCGGACGCCGTCTACGGCAATCTCGGCGACGACACCCTGTTCGGGGGCCAGGGCGACGACACGCTCTACGGCGGCCAGGGCGACGACGTGCTCAACGGCAATCTCGGCAACGACGTCCTCATCGGCAACCTGGGTGCCGACCGCTTCGTGTTCGGCGCGAATTCCGGTGCCGACCTGATCCTCGGCTTCAGCCAGGCGCAGGGCGACCGGCTGGTGCTCTCGGGCCAGAGCTACACGCTCGGCTCAGCCGCCGACGGCGACGCCCTGCTCGCGCTCTCGGGCGGCGGCACGGTGCAGCTCGACGGCATCACCGCGGCGCAGTTCGGCGCGGCGTATCTGGTCTGATACGCGCCCCGGTCGCGGGGTTCGACCGTGTCAGGGGAACCGCGACCGGCCCCCTCACGGCCCGCGCTTCGGCCCGAGACGATGCGCCCGCCCGAACCCGTCGACCGGAGGCCGTCCGAGGCGCGACGTCACGCCCCCTCGTCGAAGCGGCTGCGGAAGAACACCTCGCGGCCGGCCCCGTCGATCACCCGCACGGCCTCGGCGGGCTCGCCCGCGCGCTGGGGTACCCGGGCGCGGGCGAAGAGCCGCAGCGCCCGCTCCTCGGCCCCGGCCTGGTCCTCGACCCGCACCGAGACGCGGGAGAGAACGGGGTCGGCCTCGGTGCGGGCCGGGGCGCCCAGGATCTCGATGTGGAAGGTCTCGCGCGCGCTCAATCGGTCCGCCGGGTCAGGGGAAGGGTCGGGGGGAGGCACCGGACGGGTTTCCGGGCCGTGCCGCATGAGATAGGCGCTCCCCATGAACCCGCTCAAGGCCGGACTGATCGTCCTCATCTGCCTGATCCTGCTCTGGCTCGGCGTGCGGCTCGCCCGCCGCGCCATCGATCTCGGCATCGCGGCGGGCTACGAGGCCGAGCGGCGGCGCCGGGAGGAGGACGACCCCCGGCCCTGAGGCCAGTCCCGGTCCGCCCGATGGCGGCCCGGCCCCCGCGGCGGCCCGCTCCGGCGGCCTCCCCCGTGCCCGAAGCCGCGGCGGAGGGCTCGCTAGAGTTCGGCAAAACGTATCCTAGAATGGATTAAAGAGAATCGGAAACCGGCATAGGATCCGCGCCCTATCGAACCGCGCGCATCCGTATCCATGACGTCCTCCCCCGCCGCCCTACTTGGCGGATCGCTGCACCTGATCGAGGATCTCGGCCTGCGCGGGAGCTGGCGCTGGACCTTCGGCGACGATGCCCAGACCTGGTCTCCCGGATTGTACCGGATGCTCGGTCTCACGCCGGACGACCCGGCGCCGCGCTACGACCGCCTGCGCGCGATGGCGCACCCGGAGGACCGTGACCGGCTCGCGACCCCCGCCCAGGTACGGGACGGCGACCTCCGGGCGGAGCACAGCTTCCGCATCGTCCGCCCGGACGGGACCGTCCGCCTGCTCGCGGCCCGCCACGAGGTCGAGCGCGCGCCCGATGGACGGCCGCGCGCTGTCGCGGGCGACCTCGTCAACGCGCTGGAGCGGCACCGCCTGGCCGGCATCATCGAGGCCGAGAGCCGGCTCCACGCCGCCCTGCACGCCCGGACCGGCGTGCTCTTCTTCAGGGTCGGGCAGGACCTGAGCTTCGCGTTCCAGCCGGAGGCGGAACTGGTGAGCGGCGTACCCCTGGCGGAGTTCAACGCGGACCCCTTCGTCCACGCCCTGCCGGGGGAGCGCGCGCGGCTCCTCGGCAAGGCCGCGGAGTATCGGGTGAGCGGCCGGATCTTCCGGGACACGAACCTCTGGCGCAGGCCCGACGGGCAGGCCGGCCGGGTGGGCATCCTCGTCGTCCCGTTCCGCAACGCCGCGGGTGCCGTCGATGGCGGCCAGGGCCTGCAATACCCGATCCCGGATACGCATTTCCAACTCCCGGCCGGCATCCGCGAGGCCCTCGAGGAGGCGGTGGTCGGCTCTCACCTGCGCGCGGCCCGGGCCCTGCTCGACTGGTCCATGACGGTGCTGGCCGAGGCGAGCGGCGTGTCCCTGTCCACGGTCCGGCGCCTGGAGGAGGACGGGGGGCTCCACGGCGAGCGCTCGCGCCGCCGGGTCGTCGCGGCGCTGCGCCGGGCCGGCATCCGCTTCACGCTGTTGGAGGACGGGGTCATCGCCGTCTCCCGGCACTGAGAGCGGGCGGCGCGGCGGGGGCCGGTCAGCCCGGGAAGCCGCCCGTCTGCCGCAGCGCCTCGCCGGCCAGCATCGCGGCGGCGACCGCGACGTTGAGCGAGCGCATCCCGGCCCGGATCGGCACCACCACCCGGGCGTCGGCGGCCGCGTGCACCGCCTCGGGGACGCCGGCCGATTCGCGGCCCATCAGCAGGCAGTCGCCGTCCCGGAAGGCGAGATCCGTGTAGGGCAGGGCGCCCGCCGTGGTGGCGAGGACGAGGCGGATCTTTTCCGCGCGCCGCCAGTCGTCGAAGGCGTCCCACGAGCGGTGCCGGGTCAGCGCGACGTGGTCGAGATAGTCGAGGCCCGAGCGGCGCAGGTGCCGGTCCGAGACGTCGAAGCCCGCCGGCTCGATGATCTCGACGGCGAGCCCGAGGCAGGCCGCCATGCGCAGCAGCGTGCCGGTGTTCTGCGGGATGTCGGGCTGGTAGAGGGCGAGGCGGAGCATGATCGTGCGCGGGGCGGGCGCGCAGGGCAGGGCTGCGCGCCCGCGGCATCGCCCCGCGCTTGGCCCGCGGTCAAGCGCGCTTACCTAAGGAGGCCCCGCCCCAGCTCCCGTGACCCTGATGTTCCTCGACTGGCTCGAGCGCCGCATCGACCCGTTCGCGCCCTTCGAAGAGGGGCGCATGCCGCCCCGGACGGTGCTCGGCTTCGCGCGCTTCTACCTCCACCCGATCCGCTGGGCGCTCTTCGCCCTGTTCGTGATCGCCGTGATCGCCGGCACGGTGGAGGCCTCGCTCTACCTCGTGATGCGCTGGTTCGTGGATCTGCTGGCCGGCGCCGACCGCGCCACCGTGCTCGCCGACCACGCCCTCGGCATCGGCCTTGCGCTCGTGCTCGTCGCGGTGGTGCGCCCCGTGACGATCTGGCTGCACGAGGTGCTGTCGAACCAGCTCGTGGTGCCGCAATCGACCAACCAGATCCGCTGGCGGGCGCACCTCTACACGCTCGGGCACGCGCTCTCCTACTTCCAGGGCGACTTCGCGGGGCGGCTCGCCAACCGGGTCGTGCAGGTCGGGCCGGCGGTGCGCGAACTCGCGGTCGTGTTCATCGACACGCTGCTCTACGTGGCGATCTACGCGGTGACCGCGGTCGGGCTGTTCGGCTCGATCTCGCTCTGGCTGGCGCTGCCGGTGGTGATCTGGGTCGCGGCCTATGCGGGGCTCACCGCCTGGTTCGTGCCGCGCGCCCGGGCCCGCTCGCACCGCACCGCCGACACCCGCTCGACCCTGATCGGGCGCGTGGTGGACAGCTACACCAACATCCTCACGGTCAAGCTCTTCGCCCGCGACCGCGAGGAGCGCGCCGCCGTGCGCGAGGCGGTGGACGTGCACACCAGGGCCTACCTGCACCAGTTCCGGCTGGTGACGTGGACGACGACGCTGCTGGGCCTCCTCAACAGCGCGCTCCTGATCGCGACGGGCACCGCCTCGCTGCTCCTCTGGCAGCGCGGCGCGATGAGCACCGGCGAGGCTTCCGCCGGGCTGGCGCTGGTGCTGCGCCTCATCGCCATGTCGGGCTGGGTGATGCAGACGGTGCGCGGCGTGTTCGAGAACGTCGGCGTGATCCAGGAGAGCATGCAGACGATCAGCCGGCCGCACGCGCTCACCGACGCGCCCGGCGCGGGCACGCTCGCGGTCGCGGGCGGCGGCGTCCGCTTCGAGGGGGTCGGCTTCCATTACGGGCGCGGCGACGCCAACGTGATCGAGGATCTCTCGCTCGCTATCCGCCCGGGCGAGAAGGTCGGGCTGGTCGGCGTCTCGGGGGCGGGCAAGAGCACCATCGCGTCGCTGCTGCTGCGGCTCCACGACGTCGAGAGCGGGCGCATCCTCGTCGATGGGCAGGACATCGCCGGGGTGACGCAGGATTCCCTGCGCGGCGCCATCGCGATGGTGAGCCAGGACACCTCGCTGCTGCACCGCTCGATCCGCGACAACATCGCGTACGGGCGCCCCGACGCCACCGACGCCGAGGTCGCGCGCGCCGCCCGCCTGGCGCATGCCGACGGCTTCATCGCCGACCTCGTCGATCACAAGGGACGGCGCGGCTACGACGCGCAGGTGGGCGAGCGCGGTGTGAAGCTCTCGGGCGGCCAGCGCCAGCGCATCGCCATCGCCCGCGTCATCCTGAAGGACGCGCCGATCCTGATCCTCGACGAGGCGACCTCGGCCCTCGACAGCGAGGTCGAGGCCGCGATCCAGGAGGCGCTCGACACGCTGATGCAGGGCAAGACGGTGCTGGCCATCGCCCACCGCCTCTCCACCATCGCGGCGCTCGACCGGCTGATCGTGATCGACCGCGGCCGCATCGTGGAGGAGGGGACCCACGCCGAGCTGGTGGCCCGCGGCGGGCTCTACGCCCGGCTCTGGGCGCGCCAGTCCGGCGGCTTCCTGCCCGACCGCGACGGCGAGGCGCCCCGGCGACACGTTTCCGACGCCTTGGGCGGCTAGGGACACCCCATATCATCGGGTGCGGCAGGGCCGCGCCCGCCTCCTGTCTGAAGAGATCGTTCCATGCCGGCACTCGACCTCGCGGGGTTCCCTGCGCGGGAAGGGGCCCCGTTGCACCGCCCCTGGCTCCGGGAACTGCGCGCGACGCTCGCGCTCTCGGGGCCCCTCGTGCTCATCAACCTCGCCCAGCACGGCCTGATCATGGCCGACGTGGTGATGCTCGGGCGCCTGGGCGCGGAGCAGCTCGCCGCGGCGACGCTGGCGCACGGGCTCTACTTCATCCTGTTCATCGGCGGGATCGGGCTCACCAGCACGGTGGCGCCGCTGATCGCCGAGGCGCTCGGGCGCGAGGCCGGCGCGACCGATCCGGTGCGCCGGACCCTGCGGGCGGGCTTCTGGGCGGCGACGCTCATCGCCGCGCCCATGATGGTGCTGCTCTGGTACACCGGCCCGCTGCTCGCCGCGATCGGCGAGCCGCCCGCGCTCGCCGAGGCCGCGGGCGCCTACATGCGCGTGCTGCAATGGGCGATGTGGCCGGCCCTGCTCTTCATGGCCTTGCGCGGCGCGCTCGCCGCCCTGGAGCGGCCGGGCTGGGCGCTCGCCGCCAGCCTCGCGGCGCTGCCGCTCAACGTCGCGCTCGGGGTCTGGCTCGCCTTTCCGGCGAGCGGCGGGTTGCCCGCCGGGCGCGATCTCGGCATGGCGGGCGTCGGCCTCGCCACCGTGGCGGCGGCGAGCTTCAGCCTCGTGCTGCTCGTCGCGGTGGTGCTCTGCGACGCCAGACTGCACCGCTACCGGCTGTTCCACCGGCTCTGGCGGTTCGACGCGGCGCTGCTGGCCCGCGTCTTCCGCCTCGGCCTGCCGATCGTGGCGACCGGGCTCGCCGAGGCCGGCCTGTTCGAGGCGGCGGCGCTCGGCATGGGCCTGTTCGGCGCGACCCAGCTCGCCGCGCACGCGGTGGCGATCCAGATCGCGGCCTTCTGCTTCATGGTGCCGAACGGCGTCGCGCAGGCCGCGACCGTGCGGGTGGGGCTCGCCTACGGGCGGCGCGACGGCGCGGGCGTGCGCCGGGCCGGCCTGGTGGCGGTCGGGCTCGCCTTCGTCTTCATGGTGCTCTGCGCCACGACCCAGCTCGCGGTGCCCGGGTTCCTGACCGGCCTGTTCCTCGATCCCGCCGCGCCCGCCAACGCGGGCGTGCTGCCGGTGGCCGCCGCCTTCATCGGCTTCGCGGCGCTCTTCGCGGTGGCCGACGGCGTGCAGTCGGTCTGCCTCGGCATGCTGCGCGGCCTGCAGGACACGAAGGTGCCGATGTGGGTCGCGCTCGGCGGCTACTGGGGCCTCGGCGTGCCGCTCGGCGCCTGGCTCGCCTGGGGGGCGGGGATGGAGGGCTACGGCATCTGGACGGGGTTCTGCGCCGGGCTGTTCGCGGTGGCGGCGCTCCTCGTCCTGCGCTGGCGCCGGCTGACCACGGGCCTCCTGCCGCGGCCGGCGGCGGCCGTTCGTTGAAGCGGAGGCCGTAAGGGCTTCCCGCTCCCCGCGTGCTCTCCCTCCCCCCTCTGCGGGGGAGGGAGATGTCGCGCGACCGAAGCCCGCGGGCTACATCTCGCCGCGCTTGCCCACCGCGATGCGGGAGGAGCCCGGCCCCTGCCTTGACTTCGGGCGACGGGCGGTCGCATTGCACAGTTTAGAACGATCGTGCTGTGGTCCCCTCCGCGGATCACCGGCCCCGCACGCGCGCGGGCTGCACGCTCGGCCGGCACGGTGAAAACACCCGCACTTCTTGGGAGGCACGAGACCTTGGCGAACACGACTGCCGCCGCGCCCGCCGGCGCCGCCCCGCAGGAGGGCACCCGCCGGGACTTCCTCTTCCTGGCCACCGGGGCCGGCCTCGCGGTCGGCGCAGGCGCCGTGGCCTGGCCCTTCGTCGCCTCGATGGCGCCGGACGCCGCCACCATCGCGGCCGGCGCGCCGCTCGAGGTCGATCTCTCGCCGATCACCGACGGCCAGATCGTCAACGTGTTCTGGCGCGGCAAGCTGATCTTCGTGCGCAAGCTCACGGAGAAGGAGATCACCGACATGAAGGCCGTGCCGGTCGGGCAGTTGATCGACCCGGCCGCCGCCGACACCCGCGTCAAGAAGGGCCACGAGCAGTGGCTCGTCGTCTACGGCAACTGCACGCATCTGGGCTGCGTGCCGATCGGGCATTCCGGCAATTTCGAGGGCTGGTCCTGCCCCTGCCACGGCTCGCAGTTCGACGCGCTCGGGCGCGTGCGCCGCGGCCCCGCCCCGATCAACCTGCCGATCCCGCCCTACGCCTTCCAGTCGGATACCAAGATCCGCATCGGCGAGGAGGGCGGCAAGGCCGCCGCGTGACGAGAAGAGGCTGAGAGCCCCCGGAGGATCCCCACCATGAGCGCACACGGCAACACCTACGTGCCGCGGAGCCGGCTCGCCAAGTGGTTCGAGTCGCGGCTGCCGATCGTCGGCCTCGTCCACTCGTCGTTCGTCGCCTTCCCGGTGCCGCGCAACCTGACCTATTTCTGGACCTTCGGCGCGATCCTGATCGCGTTCCTGGGCATCCAGATCATCACCGGCGTCTGGCTGGCGATGCACTACGAGCCCTCGGCCAAGGGCGCCTTCGATTCCGTCGAGCACATCATGCGCGACGTGAACTACGGCTGGCTCCTGCGCTACGCGCACGCCAACGGCGCCTCGATGTTCTTCGTGGCCGTCTACGTGCACATCTTCCGCAACCTCTACTACGGGTCCTACAAGGCCCCGCGCGAGGTGCTCTACATCCTCGGCGTCGTCATCTACCTCCTGATGATGGCCACGGCCTTCCTCGGCTACACCCTGCCGTGGGGCCAGATGAGCTACTGGGGCGCCACCGTCATCACCAACATCCTGGCGGCGATCCCGGTGGTCGGCGACACGATCCAGAGCCTGCTCTGGGGCGGCTACTCGGTCGGCAACCCGACGGTGAACCGCTTCTTCTCGCTGCACTTCCTGCTGCCCTGGATGATCGCGGGCGTCGTGGTGCTGCACGTCTGGGCGCTGCACGTGACGGGCCAGAACAACCCGACCGGCATCCCGATCAAGTCCTCGAAGGACGCGGTGCCCTTCACCCCCTACGCCACGATCAAGGACGTGTTCGCCGTCGTGGTGTTCATGATCCTGTTCGCGTGGTTCATCTTCTACCAGCCGAACTACCTCGGCCACGCCGACAACTACGTCCCGGCCAACCCCGCCGTGACCCCCGCCCACATCGTGCCGGAATGGTACTTCCTGCCCTTCTACGCGATCCTGCGCGCGGTGCCCTCGAAGCTCGGCGGCGTCATCCTGATGTTCTCGGCGGTGCTGATCCTGGCGCTCGCGCCCTGGCTCGACACCTCGCGGGTGCGCTCGTGCAACTACCGCCCGATCTACCGGCAGTTCTTCTGGGTGTTCGTGGCGGTCTGCGTCATCCTGGGCTGGCTCGGCGCCAAGCCCCCGGAGGGCGGCTACGTCATCGCCTCGCAGATCTGCACGGCCTACTACTTCGCCCACTTCCTCGTCGTGATGCCGCTGGTCGGCCTCTTCGAGACGCCGACCCCGCTGCCGGGCTCGATCCTCGAGAGCGTGACCGGGCCGGGCAAGCAGGTGGGCGGGTCGGGCATGCCCGCGGGCGCCGCCGCCGCGCCGACCACCAAGGGCTGAGACGAGGGCAACAGACGCGATGACGATCCGCACGCTCCTCGCCGCGACCCTGGTCGCGGCCTCCCTCGGCGGCGCCCTGATGGGCGCCCCGGCCTCGGCCGAGGACGCCCACGCCACGCCCCAGCCCCCGCGCCAGAAATGGAGCTATGCCGGCGTGTTCGGCAGCTTCGACCAGGGCCAGCTGCAGCGCGGCTTCCAGGTCTACAAGGAGGTCTGCTCGGCCTGCCACAGCATGAAGCTCGTGGCCTTCCGCAACCTCGCGGAGGCGGGCGGCCCGGGCTACTCGGCCGCCCAGGTCAAGGCGCTCGCCGCGACCTATCAGGTCAAGGACGGCCCGAACGATTCGGGCGAGATGTTCGAGCGGCCCGGCCGCCCGGCCGACCGCTTCCCGCCGCCCTTCCCGAACGACCAGGCGGCGGCCGCCGCCAACGGCGGCAAGGCGCCGCCGGACTTCTCGGTGCTGGCCAAGGCCCGCACCTACGAGCGCGGCTTCCCGTGGTTCGTGCTCGATGCGCTGCCCTTCACCGGCTACTCGGAGCAGGGCGTCGACTACATCCACGCGCTGCTCACCGGCTACGAGGAGCCCCCGCAGGGCACCGAGGTGCCGGACGGTGGCCACTACAACAAGTACTATCCCGGCCACATCATCGCGATGCCGAACCCGATCAGCGACGGCCAGGTGAGCTATCCGAAGGGCGACGACGGCCAGCCGGTGGTGCCCGAGACGGTGGACCAGTACAGCAAGGACGTCGCGGCCTTCATGGCCTGGGCGGCCGAGCCCCACATGATGGCCCGCAAGGCGCTCGGGCTGCGGGTGATCCTGTTCCTGATCGTGCTGGCCGGCCTGCTCTACTACGTGAAGAAGCGGGTCTGGGCGGATGTCGGCGGCGAGACCCACGGCCTCCAGCCGGAGCTGCACAAGACGTTCTGAGGGGCTCGCGCTCTCCCTCCCCCCTCTGCGGGAGGGAGAGTACATATGGCGGACGGCCTGCCTCGGATCGCGCCGAACCATGCCGCGCTCCCTCTCCCATAGGGAGAGGGTTGGGGTGAGGGGTATGACGTGACAGGACTGAGCACGTCATCGACGCGCGTTCAGCACAGAGTATTTCCCGGGAACCTCATACCCCTCACCCTGTCCCTCTCCCTATGGGAGAGGGGACCCGTGCCCCATCCGGCATCCGGCTCGTCCAGCCGTACGCGATCGCCCTGCTCTGTGGGGGAGGGAGAGCGTCGCCGTTGGCAGGACGGGGCGGGGTCCTGCGGCTGCGCTCCGAGGGGCAACTATGCTACGGGCCCCATCCGGGGCCCGTTTCCATTTGGGCCGACGACGAACACGCGCGAGAAGGACGGTGAGATGACGGCAGCGGTGCTCGGCGTGATCGGCGGCTCCGGGGTCTACGACCTGCCGGGGCTGGAGGACGTGCGCGAGGAGGCCGTGTCCTCCCCCTGGGGCCAGCCCTCGGACGCCCTGCGCATCGGCCGGATCGGCGAGACCAGGATCGTCTTCCTGGCCCGGCACGGGCGCGGGCACCGGCTCTCGCCCACCGGCATCGACTACCGCGCCAACATCGACGCGCTGAAGCGGGCCGGCGTCACCGACATCGTCTCGCTCTCGGCCTGCGGCTCGTTCCGCGAGGAGCTGCCGCCCGGCCTGTTCGTGCTCGTCGACCAGTTCGTCGACCGCACGCACGGGCGCGCCTCGTCGTTCTTCGGCAACGGCTGCGTCGCCCACGTCTCGATGGCGCACCCGGTCGGGCCGCGCCTGCAGGATCGGATCGCGGCGGCTGCTAAGGCGGAGGACATCGCGGTGGTCCGCGGCGGCACCTACGTCTGCATGGAGGGGCCGCAATTCTCCTCGCTGGCCGAATCCAGGGCCTACAAGGCGCAGGGGTTCGACGTGATCGGCATGACCAACATGCCGGAGGCCAAGCTCGCCCGCGAGGCCGAGATCACCTACGCGACGATCGCGATGGTCACCGACTTCGACTGCTGGCACCCGGGCCACGACGCGGTGGACGTGGCCGCGGTCGTGGCGGTCGCCCGCGCCAACGCCGACAAGGCCGCCCGCCTGGTGGCGCGCCTTGCCCGGGACTTCCCGCAGACGCGCGAGCCCTGCCCGGCGGGCTCGCACCGGGCGCTCGACGGCGCGATCATGACGGCGCCGGCCGCGCGCGACCCCGCGCTGATGGCCAAGCTCGACGCGGTGGCGGGCCGGGCGCTGGCGGGCTGAGGAGATCGGTTAGCGGACGGCCGCCCTTTCCGGGCCCTTCGGGCCTGCACGCCTGG
>NZ_LSIX01000864.1:0-10645 GCF_001556475.1 Methylobacterium sp. CCH5-D2
ACCTCGGAGCCTGAACCGGTACTCCAGAGGATGGGCAGCAGGCCCGCCATGATGGCGACGACCGTCATCATCTTGGGCCGGACCCGCTCGACCGCGCCGACCATGATGGCCCGGCGCAGGTCCGGGCGCGCGAGCGGGCGTCCCTCGCGCTCGCACTGGGCGCGGACCTCGTCGAGGGCGTGGTCGAGGTAGACCAGCATGATCACCCCGGTCTCGGCAGCGACGCCAGCCAGGGCGATGAAGCCGACCGCCACAGCGACCGACAGGTTGAAGCCCATCCACCAGAGCAGCCACACCCCGCCGACCAGGGCAAAAGGCAGCGACAGCATCACGATGAGTGTCTCGGTCAGGCGCCGGAAGTTCAGGTAGAGCAGCAGGAACACGATCAGCAGCGTCAGCGGCACCACGACCGCGAGGCGCGCCTCCGCACGCTCCAGGTACTCGTACTGTCCGCTCCACTGCAGGGTCGTGCCCTGGGGAAGCCGCACCGCGTCTGCCACCGCCTTGCGCGCCTCGGCGACGTAGCCGCCGAGGTCTCGCCCGGCGATGTCGACGAAGAGGTAGACCGCGAGATGCCCGTTCTCGGTGCGGATCGAGGTCGGCCCTCGGGTGAGCTCGACCTTCGCCACCTCACCGAGCGGCACCGTGCCGCCGGTCGGCAGCGGCACCTGGACCTCTGTCGCGATGGCCCTTGGGTCCGAGCGGAAGGCGCGCGGGTAGCGCACATTGACGGTGTAGCGCTCGCGGCCCTCGACCGTGTTCGTCACGGACTGCCCACCCAGGGCCGTCGCGACGACGTCCTGCACGTCCCCGACCATCAGGCCGTAGCGCCCGAGCGCTTCGCGGTCCGGCGTGATGTCGAGGAAGTAGCCCCCGATGACCCGCTCGGCATAGGCGCTCGACGTGCCCGGCACGGCCCGCACCACCGTCTCCACCTGGCGGGCGACCCCCTCCATCGCCCTGAGGTTGGTGCCCAGCACCTTCACGCCCACCGGGGTGCGGATGCCCGTCGAGAGCATGTCGATGCGCGCGCGGATCGGCTGCGTCCAGGCATTCGACACACCCGGGAACTGCAGGGCCGCGTCCATCTCCGCCTTGAGGCTCGCGAGCGTCACGCCCGGGCGCCACTCCGCCTTCGGCTTCAAGGCGATGACCGTCTCGAACATCTCCATCGGCGCGGGGTCGGTGGCCGTGTTGGCGCGCCCAGCCTTGCCGTAGACCGAGGCCACCTCGGGGAAGCTCTTGATGATGCGGTCCTGGGTGGCGAGGAGCTCGCCGGCCTTGGTCACCGAGATGCCCGGCAGGGTCGTCGGCATGTAGAGCAGCGTGCCTTCGTCGAGCTCCGGCATGAACTCGGATCCGAGTTGCCGGGCCGGCCAAGCGGTCGCGGCCAGTACGCCGACGGCGAGCAGGATGGTGAGGAGTCGGGCTCGCAGAACGCCGGCGATGAGAGGCAGGTACAGCCAGATGAGGAGCCGGTTCAGCGGGTTGCGGTGCTCCGGGACGATGCGCCCGCGCACGAACAGCACCATCAGGGCCGGCACCAGCGTGACCGAGAGGAGCGCCGCCGCCGCCATGGCGAAGGTCTTGGTGAAGGCGAGCGGCCCGAACAGCCGTCCCTCCTGGCTCTCCAGGGTGAAGATCGGCAGGAAGCTCATCGTGATGACGAGGAGCGAGAAGAACAGGGACGGCCCGACCTCCGCAGCGGCCTCGACGAGGACCTCGACCCGCGGCTTGCCCGGGGGCGCCCGCTCCAGGTGCTTGTGGGCGTTCTCGATCATCACGATGGCGGCGTCGACCATGGTGCCGACCGCGATGGCGATGCCGCCCAGGCTCATGATGTTGGCGCCGATTCCGAGCGCCCTCATGCCGGCGAAGGCCATCAGGATGCCGACCGGCAGCATCAGGATGGCCACGAGCGCGCTGCGCACGTGCAGCAGGAACACGATGCAGACGAGAGAGACGACGATGCTCTCCTCGACCAGCGTGTGGCGCAGGGTGTCGATGGCCGCGTCGATGAGCTGCGAGCGGTCGTAGACCGGCAGGATCTCGGTGCCGGCCGGCAGGCTTTTCGCGACCTCTGCGAGCTTCGCCTTGACGCCCTCGATGACGTTGAGTGCGTTGGCGCCGAAGCGCTGCAGGACGATGCCGCCGGCGACCTCGCCCTCGCCGTTCATCTCGGTGATGCCGCGGCGCTCGTCCGGCCCGAGCTCGACCCGGGCGACGTCCCGGAGCCGCAGCGGCGTGCCGCCCACGGTCTTGAGCACGATGTTCTCGATATCGGCGACGCTCTTCAGGTAACCGCGCCCGCGCACCATGAACTCGAACTCGGACAGCTCGACCGTGCGCCCGCCGACGTCGGCGTTGCTCGACCGGATGGCGTCCCGGAGCTTGTTGAGGCTGATGCCCTGCGCGCGCAGCCGGTTCGGGTCCACGACGACGTTGTACTGCTTCACGAACCCGCCGACGCCCGCGACCTCGGCCACGCCCTCCGCGCGCGAGGCCCCGAACCGGATGACCCAATCCTGCAGCGACCGAAGCTCGGCGAGCGTCCGTTCCTTCGCGACGACGACGTACTGGTAGACCCAGCCCACACCGGTCGCGTCGGGTCCGAGGGTCGGCGTCACGCCGACCGGCAGGCGGCTCGCCGCACCGTTGAGGAACTCCAGCACGCGCGAGCGCGCCCAGTACGGGTCGGTGCCGTCCTCGAAGATGACGTAGACGAAGGACACCCCGAAGAACGAGAAGCCGCGCACCACCTTCGCCTTCGGAACCGTCAGCATGGCGGTCGTGAGGGGGAAGGTGACGACGTCCTCGACGGTCGTCGGACTTTGCCCGGGGTATTCGGTGTAGACGATGGCCTGCACGTCCGAGAGGTCGGGGATGGCGTCGAGCGGCAGGGTCTTGAGCGCCAGGACGCCGGTCGCCACCGCGAACACGGTCCCGATCAGCACCAGGACGAGGTTGCGGGCCGACCAGCCGATCAGGCGGGCGATCACGGCGTGCCTCCCGCGCTCGCCGCCTGCTGGTCATCCTTGGGCGCGGTCATGCCCTGCAGCGCCGCCTTCAGGTTGCTCTCGGCGTCAATCAGGAAGTTCGCCGCGGTAACCACGCGGTCACCGGCCGTGACCCCCTCGCGGATCTCGACGTAGCCCCGGCCGCGGAGGCCGACCGTCACCGGCTTCGGCTCGAAGCGCCCCTCGCCGTGGTCGAGCAGCACGACCTGGCGCTCGCCGGTGTCGATGACCGCGTCGTCGGGCACCGCCACCACTGGCTTGGCGTCGCCTGTCGCGATCTCGACGTCCGCGTACATCGACGGGCGCAGGGCGCCGTCGGGGTTCGGCAGCTCGACGCGCAGGCGGGCGGTCCGGGTCTCCATGTTGAGGTGGGGGTAGATCCGGGTCACCGTCCCGGTGAAGGTCCGGTCCGGGAAGGCCCGCACCCGCACCGTCGCCCTCTGTCCCTCCGCCACCCCGGCGAGGTCGCGCTCGGTCACGTCGGCCAGCACCCAGACGCGCGTGTGGTCGACGATGCGGAACAGGACGTCACCGGACTTGGCCTTCATCCCGTCCGAGACGTTGCGCTCGACCACGACGCCGTCCCGGGGCGAGGACCAGGTGATGGAGGGTGGTACCTTATGGGTGCGCTCGATCTCGTCGATGACCTCCGGCGGGATGGCAAGGTTCTCCAGCCGCCGGCGGCCCCCCTCGTAGCCGATGGAGGTCAGGTACTGGGCCGCGACCGCATTGATCTCGGGCGCGAACAGGCGCAGCAGCGGCTGCCCCTTGTGGACGTGGTCGCCGGTGGTGACCGGCTCGACCTTCTCGATGAAGGCGTCCGTGCGCATGGCGATGACGGAGATGCGGCGCTCGTCCTCCTCGACGCTGCCCGGCGCCCGCACCGGCAGAGACAGGACGCGGCGCTCCGCGAGCTCGGTCCGCACGCCCGTGCGCTGGACCTTGCCCGGCGCCACCTTCACGACGCCGCCCTCGTCCTCGCCCGCGTAGACGGGGATGTAGTCCATCCCCATCGAATCCTTCTTCGGCACAGGCGAGGTGTCGGCCAAGCCCATCGGGTTGCGGTAGTACAGCACTTGCCGGGCGTCGGACGTCGCCGCACCCTGCCCCGAAATGCCGTTCGCGGCCCTGTCGGCGGGCATGGCCTCGCCGTCCTCCGGGTCATCGAATCGCACGTCCTCGCTGGCACGCACGGCCCGGAAGACGCGCCCGTCGGCGGTCAGCATCGGCGCGAGCGAGTAGGCCGGCTTCCCGTCCGGGTCCCGATAGTAGACGACCGGCCCGGTCGCCTTCGCGGGGGACGGGGTGACCGGAGCCGGCTCGCCGGGGGGGCGGTGGGCGAGCCGGCTCCGCGCGCGCTCGACGAGCGCCGGCACGGGATTGCCACCGTGCCCGGCGACGTAGCCGGCGCTCCCTGCCACCAGCGCGGCGAGGGCACCGGCCGTCCAGCCCGCCCGGCTCATTTGACGGCCTGGAAGACGAGCTTGTTCTCGACTGTGCCCGTCTCGCCCTGGACCTTGGCCCCGAGCGACAGGCGCCAGCCTCCCGCCATCGAGAGCTTCGCCCTGAAGCGGTAGACGCCCGGCTCGGTCGAGGGGACCTGCTCGATCTTCGAGACCATCTCCTCCATGCTGTCGGGGGCCATGTCGATGCGCTTGGCGAAGATCACGGCGTCGGTCACCGGCTTGCCGGTGCGCCTGTCGACGAGGCGGACGGACAGGACGGCCTCGCCGACCTTCGCCTCACGCTGCACGAGCTCGAACGCGTAGTCCTTGATGTCGGCGACGGCTGGCCCCGTCAGGGCGGCAGCGAACAGCGCAGCCCAGAGGGCGCGCGAGAAGGATTTCCGGGTCACGTTTGTCGTCTCCTGAATGCGATGGATGGCCACGCGCGGACGCGCGTCACCGTGCCGGCGCAGGCGCCGGCGGCATCGGGTCAGGCTCTGGGAGGCTCTGGCGGCGGGGGGCCGTGCACGCTGGCGAACGAGGCCGCTTCGGGCCAAGCCGGCGCGGCGCACGTCGCCCCCGGCCTCGGGATGGGGACCGCGGTCGGCAGGAGCGAGGCGACGCCGGCGTTACAGAGCGCCTTTAGGGGGCAACCCGCCTTGGCGCAGTCCGGGTTCAGTGGCTTCTCGGGCGGGCAGCAGCGCATGTCGTCCATGGCCATGCCGGCCATGTCGGTCCCTCCCATCGCTTCATGGCCCATGCCGGGCATGGCCTCGCGGGACCCTTGCGCCTGCGCCGTCATGGAGGCGCGCATGCCCACGGCGGCCGCGGAAGCGGTCACCGGCGTCAGGGCGAGGCTGACAACCGCCATGAGCGGGAGCAGCCGCCGAAGGGCGAGCCAAAACGTCACGAATCGAGGATGCCAGTTTTCAGGGCGCGCATGAAGCCTCCCGGTTTCCCGCGCGCAGCGACCTGCAGGTGGCCTGGATAAGGCTTTCCACGGTGGGAAGGTCAAGCCCAGGATGGCAGCCTGACTTACGGTCGTCCCGGGTCAGGCCCTAGGGAACCAGGCGTCGCCCGAGCGGCCCTGCATCCGACGCCTCGATCATGGAGCGGATGCGGGCAGACATCGTGTCGACGGCGAAGGGCTTGGTCAGGACCGCCATGCCCGGTGCGAGATGGCCGTTCCCGAGAATGGAATTCTCGGCGTATCCGGTGATGAACAGCACCTTGAGGTCGGGACGGGTGACGCGGCCGGCATCGGCCATCTGCCGGCCGTTCATGCCGCCTGGCAGCCCCACGTCCGTCACCAGAAGGTCGATACGGACGTCCGACTGCAGCACCTTGAGGCCCGCGGCGCTGTCGGCGGCCTCGATGGCGGTGTAGCCGAGATCCTCCAGGATGTCGTTGACCAGCATGCGGACCGTCGGCTCGTCGTCCACGACGAGGACGGTCTCGCCCTGCTCGGAGCGGGGTAGCGTCGTCGCGACTTCGTCACCCGTGTCCTCGGCGATCTCGCCGTAGTGGCGCGGAAGGTAGACGCACACGGTCGTGCCCCTGCCGACTTCCGAGTAGATACGCACCTGCCCGCCGGACTGCTGGGCGAAGCCGTAGATCATCGAGAGGCCGAGTCCAGTGCCCTCGCCCAGCGGCTTGGTGGTGAAGAACGGCTCGAACACCCGCGCGACGACGTCCGGCGGCATGCCGGTACCGGTGTCGGTGACGCAGAGGGAGAGGTACTGCCCCTCGGGCATGTCATGCTGGCGTGCGGCCCGCTCGTCGAGCCATTTGTTGGCGGTCTCGACCGTGATGCGCCCGCCGTCCGGCATCGCGTCACGCGCGTTGATGCACAGGTTGAGCAGCGCGTTCTCAAGCTGCGGTGGGTCCACCAGCGCAGGCCACAGCCCGGATGCGCCGACGACCTCCACGGGAATGGCCGGGCCGACCGTACGCTGGATCAATTCCTGCATGCCGGAGACGAGGCGGTTCACGTCGGTGGGCTTGGGGGCCAGGGTCTGGCGGCGCGAGAAGGCGAGCAGGCGGTGGGTCAGGGCGGCCGCGCGCTTCGAGGCGCCCTGCGCGGCCGCCATGTAGCGGTCGACATCGCTGAGCCGTCCCTGTTGCATCCGGGTCTGCATCAGTTCCAGCGAGCCGGAGATGCCGGCGAGCAGGTTGTTGAAGTCGTGCGCCAAGCCGCCGGTCAACTGTCCGACCGCCTCCATCTTCTGCGATTGCCTCAGGGCTTCCTGAGCCGCCGCGAGTTCCGCCTCGCGCGCCTTCGCCACGCTCAGGTCGCGACCGACGGCGATGAAGTGCAGCCCGTCCGGCTCGGGCGCCACGGTCCATTCGATGGACTTCCACGACCCGTCGCTCGCGGCGATGCGGTTCTCGAACCGGGTTGGCCGCTTCGTGTCGCCCATCCGGACGAGGGCCGCAAGCGTCTGGTCCGTGTCGTCGGGATGCATGAAGGTCGCGTAGGGCCGCGACAGGAGCTCGGCCTCGGACCAGCCTAGCACCTGGGTCCAGGCAGGACTCACCGCCGACATCGTCCCCTGGTAGTTGGCGCGGGCCAGCATGTCCTCGGACAGGTTCCAGAGCCGGTCGCGCTCGGCGGTACGCTCGGCGAGGGTCGCGGCATGCTCCCTCTCCTCCGTCACGTCCCGCGCGCTGCAGTAGAATTGCCCGCCCTCGGGGACCGCGACCCAGGCTAGCCAGCGGTACCCACCGGCGGTGGTGCGGCAGCGGTTCTCGAAGCGGAGGACCGCCTCCCCGGCCCGTAGCCGATCCAGCGCGGCGTGGGTGGCCCTGACGTCGTCGGGGTGGACCAGCTCGACGAAGGGGATGCGTGCGGCCTCCGCATCGCTCCAGCCCAGCAGCGACTTCCAGGCCGGGTTGGTCCGGACGAAGAATCCGGCGTCGTCGGCGATGCCCAGGAGGTCCGTGGAGACCTGCCAAGTCCGGCTCAACTCGCGTGACCGTTCGGCGACCTGCCGTTCGAGGTCGGCGTTGAGGTCGCGCAAGGCCGTCTCGACACGGCTCCGCTCAACCGCGATGCGGGTCCTGCCCGCGACTTCCCGGATGAAGGCCAGGTCGTCCGGCGCCCAGTCCCGCACCTCGGCATGGTTGACGAAGAGGGCGGCCACGAGCCGACCCTGTTCGAGCACCGGCACGTTGACGAAGGCGTGCGCGCCGCGCCCCTTCGAGGCCTCCGCCGCGCCCGCCGTCCTATCGTCGCGCTCGACGTCCGCGATGCTGACGAACTCGCCGCGCTTCAGGCTGTCGATGAACGACCCGTAGGTCCGCAGCGGCACGACGCCGGCGAGGGTCTCGACGCCCGGTGCGTTCCAGTCGCGCTCGACGTGGAGCGTCTCGGCGTCGGGGTCGATGGTGCCGTATCCCACACGGCTGACCGCCAACGTCTCGCCGAGGACCTGCGAGGCCGCGAAAGCGATGTCGTCCGCCCTCGTGAGCTCATTGAACCGGTCGGTGATCCGCACCAGCGCCTCGCGCCGCGTCTCCGCCCGCGCACGGTCGGTGACGTCCGCGCCCTCGATGAAGATACCCCCGACCGTACCGTCGACATCCCGGATCGGTTGGTAGACGACGTCGACGAAGCGCTCGTCATGCGGGCCGCCCGGCACCGCCTGCACGGCGTAGCGGATGCCATGGAACGTCTGCGGCACGCCGCTGTCGTAGACCTGGTCGAGAATTTCCAGGAACCCTTGCTCGACCGCGTCGGGCAGGGCTTCCGCGACCGTCCTGCCTACGACGTCCCGGTGGCCGACGAGCTTCAGGTAGCGGGGATTGGCCAGTTCGAACCGATGCTCCCTGCCGCGCAGCACGGTCATGAACGTCGGGGTCTGCTCGAAGAGGCTGGCGAAGCGCTCGCGCTCGGCCGACAGGCGGCGCTCGGCCAGGACCTGCTTGGTGATCTCGGTACAGGCACAGAACAGCCCCGCGACCGTGTTTCTGTCGTCCGGGACGGGCGTGTAGGAGAACGAGAAGTGCGTTTCCTCGGGGTAGCCGTTCCTGTGCAAGGTGAGCTGGAGGTCGTCCATGTGCACCGGGTCGCCGGCATACACCCGATCCATCAGGACCCCGACCTCGATGCGGACCTCGGGCCAGACATCGAAGAACGGGCGACCGAGGGCATCGGGATGCCGGGCGCCGAGCATGGGGGCGTAGGCGTCGTTGTAGACGAGCGTACGCTCGGGACCCCAGCACAGGAACATCGGCTGGCGCGAGCTGAGCATCACTCGCAACAGCGTCACGAAGGCTTGCGGCCACCGGTCCGCCGGCCCGAGGAACGTCGACGCCCAATCGTGGGCGCGCATCCGCGCGCCCATGTTGCCCCCTCCTGCCAGGAAGCCCGGAGCCTGGGTCATCGGATCAGGCTTGCCCTTGCGCTAGCGGAGACCGTGTCGACCACGGGACCTGACCTACCGTGTGAGCCTCGTGCCGGGCTTTCACGCGCATCGAAGCGCGGGTGAACTCGCTGGCCGAGGTGTGCTTACTTTGGGTGGCTTGGCTTTTCGACCATCCGGCGACGGGCACGACCAGGGAGGTATGACGCGAGCGCTTGGCGGGCATGGCAGCGGCTTAACACGTTTGGCTGGTCGGGATGTCTCCCGTTTTGTCCCACCCGGCGTTCCGACGGAGCTTGCGCCGTCCGTCCCCGACCTATGGCGGCCCCGTCTCGGAACGCGGCAGGCCACTCAGGTCAGGCTCGAACTCCGCAGCTTCGAAGCTCCCTTTCGGGATGCCGCATACGGGCGGCGACCAGGTGCTGGCGACAGTGCGCCTGGCCGCCCCCCGACGCGTGCTGGAGAACCACCGAGTTGGCGCGCGCTACACTCGTAAGTGCGCGTCGCCCTGGCGACCGGCCCGGAGGGCGAATTGCCGGCCGATGTCCACCTTCCTCGGCCGGGTGTCCGGTCGCGGACACATCTCGTCGCGGACCCAGCGATCCAGCCACTAACGGCGTGGTTACCTCGTTGTTCGAATTGACCGATGCGGTTGCCGCCGGATGGCGGACAGTTGAAGCGGACGGTCGCGGCTGCTCTCCCCCGGGATGCAGGAGGCCGCCGAGGATCCTGCCTTCATCTTGGACGTGCATGGCAACGTCCCGAACTTCAAGCGAACGGTCCTGAACACCGGAGCCGTGTCCGGCGGACCAACCCACCGCAACGGCTCGCGCTCCGGCGGGGGAGAAGGTGCCCGACGGCAAGCCCGCGCACGCGGACAACGACTGGCATGCGCACGGGTACAGGCACGAAATGCCCGGCAGGAGATAGGAGTTCTCCGGGCGGCCCGTCCAAGCAGGCGGTGCGGACATGCGGATGCTACCCGAACTCGCGGGTTTTCGCGCCTGGCCGCGGGCATCGGGTACGCGCCCGCGAAGCCTCCCGCGCACGTTACTCCCCATGCGCCGCCCCCAATTCCGGCCTGCGACCTCAGTCGTCGAAGTCGTGGTGGTGATGGTGCCGCTCGAACCGGCGCGGCTCGTATTCGTCGCGGCGCGTGTGATGGTGCCGGACTACGACGTCGTCATGGTCGCCGTGACGGTAGACCTCGACATGATCGTGCGGCCGCCGTTCGCCATAGCCGCGCTCGTAATATTGGGCCGAGGCCGCGGCCGGCGCGATGACGATGGCCGCGGCCATCAAGCCTGCAAGGTGTCGCCGCATCGCTGTATCCTCCGGGGATTCGTATAACGGCAGGTTGCGCCGCCGCCGTTGAATGCGTTCTGAAACCGCCGTTCAGGCAACCGTCACGCTGGGTTCGCCGACCTTTCGAGGAGCGTGGGACTGGGCCGCCCGCCGATGCCGCCGTCCCGGCCCCGGGTCGACGTTCCGCTACACGGTGGCCGTGCTCCTCCACGATGGCGCGCTTGCGGGCGTCGCCGTGGCGGTGACACTCGCGCACCACCGTGCGGTCGTGTTGATGTCGGTCCTCGACGCCGTGCGCGTGATCGAGCTCGCGGTGCTGGTGGCCGCCAGCGTGCGCCGAACCTCGCCGAGGCCGTCGTCCAGAGGGACCCCCGGCAACGGCGCCTGGGATGCTGGTCCGCCACCCGCAAAGCATCGGGGCGCGGTCGTCGGGACTGCGGCACAATGGCTTGGAGCCTGTGCCATTGCCGCAAGCGGCGGCGCCCTGTTAGGTTGCCCGGGATAATCTTGCGAC
>NZ_LSIX01000865.1:0-15431 GCF_001556475.1 Methylobacterium sp. CCH5-D2
GAAGGTCGCGGCGGTGGACGCGACCGGCAAGGTCGTGGCGACCGACACGATCTACCCGCACGAGCCGCGGCGCGACTGGAACGGGGCGCTGGCCGCGCTGGCCAAGCTGGTGCTCGCCCACAGGATCGAGCTGATCGCGATCGGCAATGGCACGGCGTCCCGCGAGACGGACCGGCTCGCGGCCGAACTCGTCGCCAAGCTGCCCGACGCCAAGCTCACCAAGGTCCTGGTGTCCGAGGCCGGCGCCTCGGTCTACTCGGCCTCCGCCTACGCCTCGGCCGAGCTGCCGAACCTCGACGTGACCCTGCGCGGCGCCGTCTCGATCGCCCGGCGGCTGCAGGATCCGTTGGCCGAACTGGTGAAGATCGAGCCGAAGGCGATCGGCGTCGGGCAGTACCAGCACGATCTGGCGGAGGGGAAGCTCGCCCGCTCCCTCGACGCCGTGGTGGAGGATTGCGTGAACCGCGTCGGCGTCGATGTGAACAGCGCCTCGGCGCCGCTCCTCGCCCGCGTCTCCGGCCTCTCCGAGCGGGTCGCCGCGAACATCGTCGTCCACCGCGACGCCAACGGGCCGTTCGCCAAGCGGGCCGCTTTGCGCAAGGTGCCGGGGCTCGGGCCGAAGGCCTACGAGCTCGCGGCGGGCTTCCTGCGCATCCGCGGCGGCGAGGATCCGCTCGACGCGTCCGGCGTGCACCCGGAAGCCTACCCGGTCGTCAAGAAGATCCTGGCGGCGACCGGCAAACCGGTCGCGGCGCTCGTCGGCGACGGCGCCACGCTGCGCGGCCTCGCACCGAGCGCCTTCGTGGACCAGAGCTTCGGCCTGCCGACGGTCACCGACATCATCGCCGAGTTGGAGAAGCCCGGCCGCGACCCGCGCCCGAGCTTCCGCACCGCGGCCTTCGCGGACGGCGTCGAGAAGATCGGCGACCTGCGCCCCGGGATGCGTCTGGAGGGCGTGGTGACGAACGTCGCGGCCTTCGGGGCCTTCGTGGATGTCGGCGTCCACCAGGACGGGCTGGTGCACATCTCGATGCTGGCCGACCGCTTCGTGAAGGACCCGCGCGAGGTGGTGAAGCCCGGCGACGTGGTGCAGGTGCGGGTGCTGGAGGTCGATGCCGCCCGCAAGCGCATCGCCCTCAGCATGCGCTCGGACGAGGCGGAGCGCCCCGCGCGCCGCGAGGGTCCGTCGCAGGCCACGGGCCGGCCGGCGCCCCGCCCGCCCGCTCCCGGGCGCCCGCACGATTCCGGGCGCCCGCAGGCGCCGAGGTCCGAGCGCGCGGGCGCGCTGGCCGACGCCCTGCGCCGCGCGGCCGAGGGCAAGCCGCGGGGCGGCTGATCAGTTGGCGAGCCCGCGCTGGACCTTCGATCTCAGGCGCCCGCCCTGGAAGACCAGCGTGACCGAGAAGGTCCCGCCGCGGTCGCTCCAGCCGTAGGTCTCGAAGGCGCCGAGCCCCGGGATGGTCGCGCTGCCCTCGCTCGCGCCGCGGCAGCCGAGCAGGCTCTCGACCTCCGGCATCCGCATGTCCGCCTGGAGCAACTCGAAGCTGCGCCGGCTGACGGCGCAGTTCGGCCCACCCCCGGACTTCGGCTCGCCCGCGTCGGACGCGAGGGCCGCGCTCCGCGGCGCCCCGAAGGCCGCCGAGAGGGCGAGGCGCGCACCGCGCTCCGGACTCGGCCCGGCCCCCACGGCCTCCGCCGCGGCGGTCGGCATCCCGGACGCGGCGACCGGGCTCCCGGTCCCTTCGAGCCGCTCCGCATCGCGAAAGACCTCCGCGGCCTGCCGGCCCGGATCGGGCGGGGACGCCCCGGCCCTGGCGGGAACGAAGGCGGGGCTCCGGCGCAGGCCGTCTCCCGCCCGGCCCGGCGCCGTCCGGGCGCTCCCGTCGGCCGCCCGCTGCGAGGGGGCCTCGGAGACCTCCTCCGCCGGCCCGCGGGCGCGGGCGATGATCACCGCCCGGCGCAGGGCGGACTCGAACCGCCGCATCAGCTCGGGATCGGCACGGGTGCCGGTCGCCCGCGCCTCGCAGGCCGCGTAGGCCGCGCGGGCGTCGCGGATCTCGGCCTCGCTCCACGCCTCCGCGGCCTTGCCGAACAGATCGACGTCCCCCCCCTCGCCGGAGCGCGGGCCGGCGGTCGGACCGCCGCCGAGCGGTCCGAGCCGGTCGGCGGCGAGCGCGCGGTGCCGGCCGCAGCCGCCGGCCGCCGCGAGGGCGTCGCGGAACGGGGAGGCCTGCGCCGCGGCGGCGGAGGCGCAGCCGAGGAGGAGCAGGGCCGGGGCGAGACACCTGCGCACGAGACGGTGTCCGGATGCGGTTCGGGTCATCCGACCATGCGGCCCGAGGCCCGTGAAGGCTCCGTTAAGACCACCCCCGGTTGCTGTGGGTGGGCGCCCTCAGAACAGGTGCAGCGCGTGCGGCGCCAGGAAGCCGAATCCCAGCATCACCGCGCCGGCCGCGCCGAGCAGGCCGCCCGCGACGGCGAGCGCCACGATCCCGGTGATCACCTGGGCCGAGGCCAGCACGATGCCGATCTGGAAGGCCGCCGAGGCCAGCTCGTAGTGGTGGTAGCGGTGGAGCGAGAGGTCGCGCTTCTCCTGGTTCAGCTTGGCCTTCTCGGCGAGTTCCTTGCGGCCCTCGCCGGTGGCCGGCTCCGAGTCCCAGCGCGCCATGGTCCTGGCCCACTCGGCGCGCTTGGCCTGCACCGCGTCCTGGTTCGGCCCCGGGGGGGCGAGCGCGACCATCTCGTCGGCGGTCTTCAGCACCGTGCTGCGGATGGTGCGCGCTTGGAAGAAGGCCCATTGGTTGGCGGCCTCGATGTTGGCGCCGATCGCCTCGGTCTGGGCCGCCTTGCCCAGCGTCTCGCTGAAGGCCAGGAACAGCGCCAGCACCGAGATCAGCAGCGCCACCCGCTTGTTCGAACCCTCGATCGCCCCGTGACCGCCCGACATGCACCATCCCCCCTGATTCGTGAGCGGGGGAGCTACAGCGCATCGCGTGCCGCGGTGCAACAGCCGAGGGGGAGCCGCGGGAGCGCGGGCCTGCATCGCCGCGTTGGTGACGGACGGGGAGGTGCTCGGCGATGCGACTCACGGTTCTCGGCTGCGGCGACGCCTTCGGCTCGGGCGGGCGCCTCCACACCTGCTTCCACGTCGCGGGGGACGGCACCGGCTTCCTCATCGATTGCGGCGCCTCGGCGCTGATCGCCATGCGCCGCTTCGGCGTCGATCCCAACGGGATCGACACGGTGTTCCTCAGCCATCTGCACGGCGACCATTTCGGCGGCCTGCCCTGGCTGATCCTCGACGGGCAGCTGGTCAGCCGGCGCACGGCGCCCCTGACGATCGTTGGGCCGCCCGGGATCCGGGAGCGGCTTCCGGCCGCCATGGAGGTGCTGTTCCCGGGCTCCAGCACGGCCGAGCGGGCCTTCGCGGTGGAGGTGCGGGAGATCGCGGCCGGCGAGCCGGCGACGGTCGGCGGGGTGGGGGTGGAAGCCTTCGCGGTCGAGCATCCCTCCGGCGCGCCCGCCCACGCCCTGCGGCTCGCCCATGCGGGCCGGGTGCTGACCTATACGGGCGACACGCAGTGGGTGGACGCCCTGATCCCGGCCGGGCGCGGCGCCGACCTGATGATCGCCGAGGGCTACACGGTGGCGCGCCCGGTCAGGTTCCACCTCGACTGGGCGACGCTCAACCGCAACCTGCCCGAGATCGCCCCGAGGCGGCTCATGCTCACGCATATGAGCCCCGAGATGATCGCGCACCCGGCCGACGGCTACATTGCGGCCGAGGACGGGCTGGTGCTGGAGCTCTGATCGCGTCTTCCGCCCTCCCCCCTCTGCGGGGGGGGCGGGACGACCCGCGCCCTACTCCGCCGCCTCGACGAAGACCGTGCCGGCGCGCGGCAGGTCGAGCGCGTCCCAGGTCTCGGCCAGCGCCGCGGTGAGCTTCTCGATCTGCGCCGCGTCGTGGAACGGCGAGGGCGTGATGCGCAGGCGCTCGGTCCCACGCGGCACGGTCGGGTAGTTGATCGGCTGGATGTAGATGCCGTGGCACTCCAGCAGGTGGTCGGCGGCCGCCTTGCACAGCTCGGCGTCGCCCACCATCACGGGCACGATGTGGGTCTCTGTGTGCAGCACCGGCAGGCCCGCCGCCTCGAGCGCCGCCTTGGTCTGCGCCGCCTGGCGCTGGTGCGCCTCGCGCTCGACCTGCGAGCGCTTGAGGTAGCGCACCGAGGCGCGGGCGGCCGCCGCCACAGCCGGCGGCAGCGCCGTGGTGAAGATGAAGCCGGCCGCGAAGGAACGCACCGCGTCGAGCACGGCCGCCGAGCCCGTGATGTAGCCGCCGACGCAGCCGAAGCCCTTGGCGAGCGTGCCCTCGATCACGTCGACCCGGTGCATCACGCCGTCGCGCTCGGCGATCCCGGCGCCGCGCTCGCCGTAGAGGCCGACCGCGTGGACCTCGTCCAGGTAGGTCATCGCGCCGTAGCGGTCGGCGAGGTCGCAGATCTTGCCGATCGGCGCCACGTCGCCGTCCATCGAGTAGACGGACTCGAACACGATGAGCTTGGGCCGGTCGCCGGCCTCGACCAGCAGTTCCTCGAGATGCGCGAGGTCGTTGTGGCGGAAGATGCGCTTCTCGCACCCCGAGTGCCGCACGCCCTCGATCATCGAGTTGTGGTTGAAGGCGTCCGACAGGATCAGGCAGTTCGGGATCAGCTTCGCGATCGTCGAGATGCCGGCCTGGTTCGAGACGTAGCCCGAGGTGAAGACGAGGCCCGCCTCCTTGCCGTGGAGATCGGCGAGCTCGCGCTCGAGATCGACCAGCGGCGAGTTGTTGCCCGCGATGTTGCGGGTGCCGCCCGCGCCGACGCCGCAGCGCCGGGCCGTCTCGGTCATGGCGCCCACCACCTCGGGGTGCTGGCCCATGCCGAGATAGTCGTTCGAGCACCACACGGTGATCTCGCGGGTCGAGCCGTCCGGGCGGCGCCAGTTCGCCTGCGGGAAGCGGCCGGCCACGCGCTCGATGTCGGCGAAGACGCGGTAGCGGCGCTCGCCGTGCAGCTTGTCCAGCGCGGCGCGGAAGTAGCCCTCGAAATCGGTCCTGATGCCGGGTCCGGACGATGCGGTCTTCGGGGCAGCGGGCATCCGGGTCACGGGCATGAGGATCCTTCGGGTGGCTGGCACGGACGGACGGGCCGTCGATGCGCGGGATCGTTCGGCACGCGAGACCCGTTCGGGCCTCCGGCGAGCATCGGACGTTTGGATTGACGTCCGCTGAACCCTGGAGACGGTTCCGGACGCGGGCTGGCGGTTTCCTTGAGCGTTCTCGCGGCAGCGTCTTCGGGCGCTGTCGGGGCGGAAGATACAGGCGGATCTGGAATGGGTTCAAGGTGAGTTCTAACATTCCTGCCCTGTGCAGGGCGGAAGAGCGGCTCCAGGGTGACGATGCGCCGCGCGCGAACCTCGTTCCGGGCACGCAAGGGCGGGATGACGATGGCGGATACAGGCGAGAGCCGCGCGGAACGGTTGAAGGCGGCGCTGCGCGACAACCTGCGGCGGCGCAAGGCGCAGGAGCGCGGCAAGGAGCAGGGCAAGGAGCGGAGCGGGGCGACCGGCGCGGCCGGCCCGCGGACCCTGGATGATTCGCCGGGCGCCGATGCGTCCGGGAGCGGTCCCGATTCCGACAAAACTGGACTATAGCCTGCGGCCAAGCCTGGGCGCACGGTCGCGCCCGACGGAACGATAGGCGCCGCGCGAACCCGCGGGGCGGCCCAGGGAACGAGCATGGACCGCATCCACATCACCGGTGGCACCGAGCTGCACGGTACCATCCCGATCTCGGGCGCCAAGAACGCGGCGCTGCCGCTGATGATCGCGAGCCTGCTCACCGGCGAGACGCTCGAACTCGTCAACGTGCCGCGCCTCGCCGACATCAACGCGCTGACCCGCATCCTCGGCAACCACGGCGTCGATCAGACGGTGGTCGGCAAGCGCCCGGGCCAGACCACCGAGACCGGCCAGACCGTCCGGCTCACCGCCTCGAACGTCATCGACACGACCGCGCCCTACGAGCTGGTCTCGACCATGCGGGCGAGCTTCTGGGTGGTGGCGCCGCTGCTCGCCCGGTTCGGCGAGGCCAAGGTCTCGCTGCCGGGTGGCTGCGCCATCGGCACGCGGCCCGTGGACCTGCTGATCATGGCGCTGGAGCGGCTCGGCGCGCAGATCGACATCGACGGCGGCTACGTGGTGGCCAAGACCAAGAACGGCCTGCGCGGCGCCGAGATCAGCTTCCCGAAGGTCACGGTCGGCGGAACACACGTCGCCCTGATGGCGGCGGCGCTCGCCTACGGCACCACCGTGATCGAGAACGCCGCCCGCGAGCCCGAGGTCGTCGATCTCGCCGAGTGCCTGACCAAGATGGGCGCGCGCATCAAGGGCGCGGGCACGCCGCGCATCGAGATCGAGGGCGTGGCCCGCCTGAACGGCGCCCGCCACGAGGTGCTGCCCGACCGGATCGAGACCGGCACCTACGCCATGGCGGTGGCGATGACGGGCGGCGACGTGGTGCTGGAGAACACCCGCTCCGACCTGCTGCACGCGGCCCTCGACGTGCTGGCCACCACCGGCGCCGAGGTCACGCAGGTGCCGGACGGGATCCGGGTGCGCCGCAACGGCGCCGGCATCGCGGCGGTGGACGTGACCACCGATCCCTTCCCGGGCTTCCCCACCGACCTGCAGGCGCAGTTCATGGCGCTGATGACGCTGGCCAAGGGGAGTTCCCGCATCCGCGAGACGATCTTCGAGAACCGCTTCATGCACGTGCAGGAACTCGCCCGCCTCGGCGCCAAGATCCGCCTCGACGGCGACGCCGCGATCGTAGAGGGCGTCGAGCGCCTGAAGGGCGCGCCCGTGATGGCCACGGACCTGCGCGCCTCGGTCTCGCTGGTGATCGCCGGGCTCGCCGCCGAGGGCGAGACCCAGATCAACCGGGTCTACCACCTCGACCGCGGCTTCGAGGCGCTGGAGGCCAAGCTCGGCCGCTGCGGCGCGCGGATCGAGCGCGTGCGGGCCTGAGCACGAAGAAGGCACCCGACCGGTTCGGGTGCCTTCCCGCGTTCGTGCCTTGTGCCGATCCTCAGCCGCCGATCGCGCCGCGCTTGAAGCCGAAGCCCGGAATCTCGCAGCCGCAAGGCGCGTTGAACGGCGCGGGGCGGGTCGGGCAGTTGCCGCGCGAGGTCACGCAGATGCTGCCCCCGCGCCGGCCGAAATCCCGGCGGCGCTCGTAGCGGTCCTCGTAATAGTCGTCCCGGCGGCGGCGCTCGTAGCGGTCGTAACGGTCCTCGTAGCCCCGGTCGTAGCGGCGCGGGCCGTCGTCGTAGTACTGCGCGCGCGCCGGCGCGGCGGCGAGCGTCGTTCCCAGCGTCAGGGCGGCGAGAGCCGCGAGCGTGATGCGCGTCACCGGTCTGGTCTCCTCGAACCTTCGTGTCCGTGGGCCGGGCATATAGAGCGCCGCCTGAACGGTACCTGATCCTACGGGCGGACTTTTCGGCCACGTCCGCCGTGGGCGGGGCGCTCCGCACGCCTGCCCGTTGTCGATCACCCTCCCGGTCGCTACCTACCCCGCAGCGTTTCACGTGAAATTTACCATCCGGCCGATCACCCGATCCGGCCGGATCCGCCATCCAGCCAAGGTGCCCGCATGGAGCTGTTGAAGCTCGCCGCCCTCGACGCCGAGGATCTCACGGTGATCTCGGCCCACCTGCAGGACGCGGTCCTGCGGGCCGGCGACCTGACCTATCTGGCGGCCGAGCACCGCTTCGTGCTCGTGGCGCGGCGCTTCGACTGGTCGGTCGGCCCAGGCGAGCCGGAGCGGCGCCGCCTCACGGGCGTGCATTTCGAGCGGGTGCTCGGCGTGCGCACCCGCGGCATCGCGCCGGGCGGCAACGCCGACACGGCGCTGAACCTCCTCGCCGTCACCTTCGCGCCGACCGAGCCGCCCTCCGGCACCGTGACGCTGATCTTCTCAGGGAACGCCGCGATCCGGCTCGACGTGGAGTGCGTCGAGGTGCAGATGAAGGATCTCGGCCCGGTCTGGGAGGCCGAGAGCCGGCCCGGCCACGACGACGCGGCCTGATCCTCATCACCGGCTTCCCCAACACGAAACGACACGGGTCCATGGTTCGTCTCGACAGCTCCGCCCCGACCTTCGCCGATGATTTCGCGCGCCTGCTCACCGTGAAGCGCGAGATCGCCGAGGATGTGGACGAGGTCGTGCGCGGCATCATCGCGGGCGTGGTGGCGGGGGGCGATGCCGCGCTCGTCGACTACACCCGCCGCTTCGACCGACTCGGCGAGGATTTCACCGAGGGTAGCCTGCGCGTCACGGACGCGGAGATCGCTGAAGCCGTCGCGGCCTGCCCGGCCGACCAGATCGAGGCGCTGACCCTCGCCGCGGAGCGGATCGAGCATTTCCACCGGGCCCAGGTACCCGCCGACCACCGCGAGACCGACGCGCTCGGCGTCACCGCGGGCTGGCGCTGGACGGCGCTCGAATCGGTCGGCCTCTACGTGCCGGGCGGCACCGCGAGCTACCCCTCCTCCGTGCTGATGAACGCGGTGCCGGCGCGCGTGGCGGGCGTTCCGCGCATCGTCATGGTGGCGCCCGCGCCGGAAGGACGGATGAACCCGCTGGTGCTGGCCGCCGCCCACCTCTCGGGCGTGCACGAGGTCTACCGCGTCGGCGGCGCCCAGGCCGTCGCGGCGCTCGCCTACGGCACCCGGACCATCGCGCCGGTTGCCAAGGTCGTCGGCCCCGGCAACGCCTGGGTGGCGGCGGCCAAGCGGCGGGTCTTCGGGCAGGTCGGCATCGACATGATCGCCGGTCCCTCGGAGGTGCTGATCCTGGCCGACGACCACGCCAACCCGGACTGGATCGCCGCCGACCTGCTGGCCCAGGCCGAGCACGACACGGCGGCGCAGGCCATCCTGATCACCGACAGCGCGGCGCTGGCCGAGGCCGTCGAGGTGGCGGTCGAGCGGGCGCTCACCACCCTGCCCCGCCAGGAGATCGCGCGGGCGAGCTGGCGCGACTACGGCGCGATCATCCGGGTGCGCGACTTCGACGAGGCGGTGCCGCTCACCGACCGCCTCGCCCCCGAGCACCTGGAGATCGAGACGCAGGACGCGGAAGCGCTCGCCGCGAAGGTGCGCAACGCCGGCGCGATCTTCCTCGGCTCGCACACGCCGGAAGCGATCGGCGACTACGTGGGCGGCCCGAACCACGTGCTGCCGACCGCCCGCTCGGCCCGCTTCTCCTCCGGCCTCGGCGTGCTCGATTTCATGAAGCGCACCACCATCCTCGCCTGCACGCCGGAGAGCTTGCGGGCGCTCGGCCCGGCGGCGATAAACCTCGGCCGGTCGGAGGGCCTGGAGGGCCATGCCCGCTCCGTCGCGATCCGGCTGAACCTGTGAGGCAGGCTTAACGATGTCGGAGGCCAGGAAGGAGCGCTCGCCGCACCGTCTCGTCGCGGTGACGCTCGACGAGGATTCGATCGGCCGCGGCAACCCGGACCAGGAGCACGAGCGCGCCATCGCGATCTTCGACATCCTGGAGGACAACCAGTTCGTCATTCCGGGCCGGGACGAGGGGCCGTACCGGCTCCATCTCGGCCTCGTCGAGAACAAGCTCTCCTTCGCGATCGGCAACGAGGCCCGCGAGCCGGTGATGACGCATCTCCTCTCGCTCACCCCCTTCCGGCGGGTGATCCGCGACTACGAGATGATCTGCGAGAGCTACTACAACGCGATCCGCACCGCCTCGCCGACGCAGATCGAGGCGATCGACATGGGCCGGCGGGGCCTGCACAACGAGGCGTCCGAGACCCTGAAGCAGCGCCTCGACGGCAAGGTCGACCTCGACCACGACACCGCGCGGCGGCTCTTCACCCTGATCTTCGCCCTGCACTGGAAGGGCTGACGGCGTGGGGCGGGGCTAGGCTCCGATGGACGAGACCGCGCCGGGCCTCGGCCCACGGAAGAAACGGGTCCAGTCGGTCCTGTTCATGTGCAACTTCAACGCCGTGCGCTCGCCCGCAGCGGAGGCGATCGCGCGCCACTATTTCGGCAAGTCGATCTACGTGCAGTCGGCGGGCGTGCGCGAGGGCGAGCCGGTCGATCCCTTCATGGTGAGCGTCCTCGACGAGATCGGCATCGACGCGAAGAAGCACCGCCCCCGCACGGTCGAGCAGCTGGAGGAGTGGGAGGGGCTGAACTTCGACCTCATCGTCACCCTCGCCCCCGAAGCGCACCACGCGGCGCTGGAACTGACCCGCACCCTCGCGGCGGACGTGGAATACTGGCCGACGCCCGACCCCACCAACTTCTACGACGTCTCGCGCGAGCAGCGGCTCGACGCCTACCGCGACGTGCGCGACGGGCTGGTGCGGCGGATCAAGAGCCGGTTGAAGGCGTGATCCGCCGCACGGACGTCATCGGCCCGTAGCTCTTCTCGCGGATGCGCGCGACGGCCGTTCGCAGCGGCTCGACCGCCACCGCCATGTGGTGGCCGTTGGCGTGGATCAGGCGGCTCGCGTCGAGCATCATCCCGACATGGCCGCGCCAGAACACGAGGTCGCCCCGGCGCAGGTCCGCGAGATCGTCCGACGAGGCGTCGTCCGGCAAGGCGTCGCCCAGCGCCCGCTCCTGCTGGTCGGCGTCGCGCGGGCAGGTCAGGCCGGCGGCTTCCAGGCAGAGCTGGACCAGCCCCGAGCAGTCCAGGCCGAGCGTCGTGCGGCCACCCCAGAGATAGGGCGTCCCGACGAGGCGCTCGGCCGTGCCGGCGAAATCCGGCTCGACCGCATCGACCGGACGGCAATGGCCGGCGAAGACGTAGCCGCCCGGCACCTCCAGGTAATCCCCCGCCTCGCCCGTGACGACGAGCGCGGAGCCGAGCCCGAGATGGGCGCGGGCCGGACGCTTCAGGTCCGGGGCAGGGTAGAGGAAGGTCCGCAGCGCCGCGACGCGGTGGGTCGGCGCCGGGTCGGCCGGGCCGAGGCTGTCGGCCGCCAGGTAGCCCACGTAGCCGTCGTGGACGAGCTGGACCCAGGCGAAGCCGTCGCGCGCCTCGTAGAGCGTCACGGCGTCGCCCAGCACCGCCTCGGTATCGATGCCGGATTCCGCGGACGGGGCCCGGCGCAGGGGCGCCGAGGGCGCGACGACGCGGCGCGGCTCGCCGGCGACGTAGCGCGCGGCCTCGACCCGGCCGCGGAGCGCGAGGTCGGCGAGGTCCGGGCGGGCGGGGGTGAGGCGCGGATCGAGCGGCATGGGATCTTCCGGGAGCGGGAACGAACGTGATTCGCTCGATTCGGGGCGGTTCGGTGGCGCGGGCGATGAACGATCCCTCGGCGGGGTTGTTGACCCGTTACCGGGACCAGCCGACGCGGGAGCGTCGTCCCGGGGCGATGCGGCGGCGCACAGGCCGAGACATTCGGCACCCCCGCAACATAAGTTAACTCCGGGCTGGTCGCGACGCTGCCCTGCCGAGGGGCAAGAGCCGAGCCAAGCGCCATGCATGCGAAAACGTCTTTCCTTCCACTTTGATGCGGTGCACAATCCGGCGCAGCATCCTATGTTCGGCCCATGAACCATGCGAGCCGTGCCGTGAAGAAATCGCCGAAGAGCTTCGCTGACCTGCCACCGATCCGGGTCCGTCGCGAGCCGCCGACCGTCGCCGAGGCGGTCGCCGCCGCCCAGGATCTGGCGGACGATCTCGAGCAGCAGGTGGAGATCGCCTGCGGGCTGATCGGCCTGCCGGCCGACGAGGTGCGCCCGCACGTGGTCGCCGCCTCACGCCGGAAGCCCGAGCGGGTTCCGGAGCGGATCATGAGCCCCGGCAGCCCGAGCCGCGCGCCCCGCACCGTGATCGTCGAGCGCCGCACCCGGGCGCCCGTGGTGGTGGAGCGGCGCGGCCGTCCCCTCGACCCGCGCCGCTGACCGGCCCTACCAGGCGAGCGTCTCGCCCCGGTAGTCGAAATAGGCCACGCCCAGCTCGCCCAGCCGGGCCTCGATCGCGTCCGCCATGCCGGCGACGCTGGTCGCCACGTCGATGTCGGCCTCCGCGCCGCCCATGTCGGTGCGGACCCAGCCCGGATGGACCAGGAACACGCTGATCCCGCTCTCCCGGTGGCGGATCTCGAAGCTGCGCGCCAGGGTGTTCAGCGCCGCCTTGCTGGCCCGGTAGGTCTCCCAGCCGCCCGACTCGTTGAGCCCGACGCTGCCCAGCACCGAACTCATCAGCGCGAGGCTGCCGCCCGGCGCGAGTCGGTCGCGAAAGGCTTCCGCGAAGCGGATCGGGCTGATCGCGTTCGTCAGGTAGACCTGGGCGGCCACGTCCCGGGGCACGGCGTGGGCCGGATCGTGCGCCTGTGTGGCCACGCCCGCCACCACGAAGATCAGGTCGTAGGCTTGCGGCCCGAGCCGCTCGTGCAGGGCGGCCACGCCCGCGTCGTCGTCGATGTCGACCGTCTCGACGGTGAGGCGGTCGGCCTTCAGCCTCTCCAGGTCGGAGCCGGCCTTCCGCTGCGTGGCGGTGACGGCCCAGCCCCGCTGCAGCAGGGTCTCGGCGAGGCCGAGGCCGAGCCCGCGCGAGGCTCCGACGATCAGGGCGCGCTTGGATGAGGTGTCGCTCATGGAGGTTCTCCGGCGGGCGCCCGGCGGCCCGCTTTCAGGGGCGAGGTCGGTCACGGAGGGGAACCGGTGAAGGCCTCGTCCGCGCGGCGCGTGTGCCCGCGCACGCTGAGCGGGGGATTAAGGGGGCCAGCCGGCTGTGATCGGTAGCCCCTCAGCCGACCATAACGATAAAGCGCCGTCCCTTTCCCGGACGCCTGGAACGCAGTGGAAGGTGATCCGGGATCCAGCGAGCCCAGTGCCGCGAAGCGGCTCTACCTTCTGGAACGTCGCAAAGAGCGGACACTTCGCGACTTCCTGTGCTGGATCCCGGATCACCCTCCGCTGACGCTCCGGGCGTCCGGGAAAACGGCGCGGATGAATCGGAGGCCGATCGTCGGCCTCAATCCGCCGCCCGCACCGACCACGTGGCGTGGCGGATGCGCGGGTCGCGGGCGAGGTCGTCCGTGACGGCGTCGAGTTCCCCACCCTCGACCGCGTCGGCGAGCAGCGTCGCCACCACGTCCACGGCGTCCTCGCCACGCTCCACCACCTCGACACCGCGCACCGGATAGCTCGCCGCCTCCAGCCGCTCGACCAAGAGGTCGCGGGCAGGCCCCGCCGCCCCGGTCGCGGTCGTCACCTGCACCTCGTAGGTCGCCTCGGTCTGGTCCTCGCGGATCGGGGCCCGGTTGATGGCGTTGACGAGCGGGCGCAGCAGCGTGTTGCAGGCGAGCACGGCCGCGGTGACGAAGCAGGCCTCCAGCGGCAGGTCCGCCCCCGCGAAGGCGCCGACGGAGGCCGAGCACCAGAGCGTCGCGGCCGTGTTGAGGCCGCGCACGTTCATGCCCTCCTTCATGATTACGCCCGCGCCCAGGAAGCCGATGCCGGAGATCACGTAGGCCACGGTGCGCGTCGCGCCCTCGCCCCCGGTCAGCCGCATGCCGAGATCGACGAAGGCGGCCGCCCCCAGCGCCACCAGTACCGTGGTGCGCAGCCCCGCGTTGCGCTGCCGATACTGCCGCTCCGCGCCGATCAGCGTGCCCAGCCCGAAGGCCGTGACGAGGCTGATGGCGGAGTTGACGGTCTCGGGAAGGGGCGTGAGCGCGATCATGGGGCGTCCTAGACAGGGGCCGATGACGGAACCGTGACGGTCGCCTCTAGGGCAAATTGCCCGCGTCGGCACGATCCGGGCACGATCCAGGGTTGTCGGGATTGACGCTTCCCCGGTCCGGCGGGCACACCGGCTTCCTATGGACCGACTAAGAGTCCGGCGCCCGCCGAGCGGCGCAGCGAGGAGACGGCCAAGAATGACGCATCGTCCGATGACGCATCGCCCGGTCGCGCCGGCGGGAGCCCCCTGCGCATGAGCGGCACCGGTCTCGCCGCCCGCCTCTCGCAACCCGCCGAGCGTCCCGCCGCGGACGAGGCGCTGCGCGCCCGCATCCTGGCCTTGCGCGACGGGCTCCTCCACGGGCTGATCGGCGCGGACCGCCTCGTCGAGCGCCTGCTGATCGGGCTGCTCACCGGCGGCCACCTGCTGATCGAGGGCGCGCCGGGGCTGGCCAAGACGCGGGCGGTCAAGCGCCTCTCGGACGGGCTCGACGGCTCCTTCGCCCGGGTGCAGTGCACGCCGGACCTGATGCCCGCCGACCTCACCGGCACCACGGTCTGGCGCCAGGACGCGGGCACCTTCGAGTTCCTGGCCGGCCCCCTGTTCCACGCGCTGATCCTCGTGGACGAGGTCAACCGCGCCCCGCCCAAGGTGCAGTCGGCGCTGCTCGAGGCCATGGCCGAGGGCCAGATCACGGTGGCGGGCCACACCCATCGACTGCCCGATCCCTTCATGGTGGTGGCGACCCAGAACCCGATCGAGCACGCGGGCACCTTCCCGCTGCCGGAGGCGCAACTCGACCGCTTCCTGCTCCACGTCGTGGTCGAGATGCCCGACGAGGCCGCCGAGCGGCGCATCCTCGACCTCGTCGAGGGCGAATTGACCCACCACGCCGAGGCGATGCCGGCCAAGCTCAGCCTCGACGACGTGCGCGCCGCGCGGGACGCCGCGCTCGCCACCTACGTCTCGCCCGCGCTGAAGGACTACCTGGTCCGGCTCGTCGCGGCGACGCGCACCGACGCGGCGGCGCCGGACCTGCGCGCGGCGATCGAGCACCCGGCCTCGCCCCGCGGGACGCTCGCGCTGATGCTCGCGGGCAAGGCGCGCGCCTACCTGCACGGGCGCGACCACGTCGTGCCCGAGGACATCGCGGAACTCGCCGCCGACGCCCTCTCCCACCGCATCGGCCTGACCTGGCGGGCCGCCGCCGAGGGCCGCACGACGCGCAGCATCGTCGCCGGCCTCCTGCAGCGGGTGCGGGCGCTCTAGGGGTGGCGCAGAGGACGGACAGCAGGGCGGACGCTCCGGAGGATCCCGGCATCCACCTGTCGGGCGAGGCGCTGATGGGCCTGCGCCACCTCGCGCGCCGGGGTTCGGCGCCCGTCACCCGCACGCTGGCGGGCCTGCCCGGCGGCATCGTCACCCGGCGGCGCGGGCGCGGTTCCGAGCCCGACGACGTGCGGCTCTGGTCCGAGGGCGACGACATGCGCCACATCGACCGCAACGCCACCGCCCGCACGGGCCAACTCCACACGCGCACCCACCACGACGAGCGCGACCGCGCCGTGGTGCTGCTCGCCGACTTCCGGCCCTCGATGCTGTTCGGCACCCGCCGCACCCTGCGCTCGGTCGCGGCCGCCGTCGCCGACCACGCGCC
>NZ_LSIX01000866.1:0-1385 GCF_001556475.1 Methylobacterium sp. CCH5-D2
ATGGTGAAGGTGGCAAGGGCGGAGAGGATGAAGGTGCGAGCGGTCATGGTGTTGGTCCCTCTGAATTTTCGGGGCTGACGCCCTGTTTCGAGAGGGAATGTGCGCCGCACCGCGCCATCATTCCAACAGATGCGATCGATACTGCGTATCAACGCAATCAATGACCCTGCTGCGCGCCAGCAGGCCGTAGGCGGGTCCCTTTTGGGCGCCGATCTGGGATGGGAAGCTCACGAACATCTCCAGCGTGCAACGTCCGCCCGGGTGGCATCCCGCCCTTCTGGGGCGCAGCAAGGCTCACAAGGGGACTAGGCAGGACACCATGTCAGGCCGTGTCCGCTTAATTCGACAAAAACATGCATCGAGGCGCATAATGCCCCTTGCGCCCTACTCACGATCTATCTAAATGTCTCTCCATGAGGCGACGAGACGCCTTGTGAGACGGAGAGAGTGATCGTGTCCCAGCAAGAAGCCGCTTTCATGTCCGTGAACCGGACCGCCCTTGCCTCAGCCCTGCAGCTTGTTCCTGTCGAGGCCCGTGGAGAGTTCGCCCTGCGCCTCTTAGGTCTGAACGACCTAAAGCCAGAGGCCACTACGGACGAGGAGTTTCACCATTCCTACGCACTGACGCCAGAACTGGCGAACCAGCTTATGCAGAAGCTCGACACCGCCACGCGCGACCTTTTCCGGGAGGCGTTGGCCAATGTGAAAGATGGCGTCGCCGTCATCGATTGGGCTGATGTGAAGCGCATCACTGGGGTTACCAATTGGGCTCAGTTCGCCAGGGGGCGCCTTGGTGGTGTGCACCGCTCCCTGAACTCGATCACCCAGTCCACGGGAGCCAAGCTCCTCATTGAAGGTGATGGCTGGGTCGAGGATGGGAAGGGTGATTTCTCGGCAGGCACCCTCTTCATCGATGGCCCGGCGGTTCAGGCGCTGCAGGCTGCCCTCGGCGTGAAGTGACCGAACGCATCATTCCGCCCGAGGCGCTACCGCCTCGGGCTTACCGGGGGAGGAACATATGAGCATCTTCAAAAACAGCACGATGGAAACGTTCTACGGGTCCAACGACGTCGTCGGCGAGGCTGATTGTGAGGTGCGTTTCCAGGGCGGAGAGATCATCATCTCCTACGCTACCGACGACGGGCACGATATCTACCGAGGCATCGAGGAAGGTGCTGGCCACTACCGGCTGACGAGAGATGGCGGCGGCGGAAAGGCGACCCTTCACCGCTTTGCCGGGGACGACGTCTTGGATGGCTACTGGATCGAGGACGGTGCCATCGGCATGTGGAGGATCACACTGGAGGAGTGAGAGCGAAACCTCCCTCGAAGTGGAGTGGTCCCCTGACGGTGGGCACGATCAGGCGGCGGTTTTGACCGTCTGC
>NZ_LSIX01000867.1:0-2686 GCF_001556475.1 Methylobacterium sp. CCH5-D2
GCCATCGACGCGCGTTCAGATCGAGCCCTGTTCGGACGCCTCATACCCCTCACCCTGTCCCTCTCCCTATGGGAGAGGGGACCCACGCCTGACCGGGGCTAGGCTCGCTCGGCATATGCGATCGCCCTCCCCTATGGGAGAGGGGACCCAAGCTGCATCCTGAGAGGATCCGCAAAACCGAACGCTTCAACCGGATCCCGTATCACACCGCCTTGCCGACGAGCCCCCCGATGCCGGCGGTGACCGCCATGGCGAGCGCCCCCCAGAAGGCCACCCGCGCCGTCGCCCGGGCGACACCCGCGCCGCCGGCCCGCGCGCCGAGAGCCCCGAGGATCGCGAGGAAGACCAGCGAGGCCGTCGAGACCGTGTAGACCGCGAGGTCGGCGCGCGTGAGCGCCGCCACGGCCAGCGGCAGGGCGGCCCCAGCCGAGAAGGTGGCGGCCGAGGTGAGCGCCGCCTGGACCGGGCGCGCCGCCGTGATCTCCGAGATCCCGAGCTCGTCCCGGGCGTGGGCGCCGAGCGCGTCCCGGGCCATGAGCTGGTCGGCGACCTGCAGGGCGAGCGCATGGTCGAGGCCGCGCGCGACGTAGATGCCGGCCAACTCCTCCCGTTCCGCCGCGGGATCGTCGGCGAGTTCCCGGCGCTCGCGGGCGAGGTCGGCTTGCTCGGTGTCGGCCTGCGAACTCACCGAGACGTACTCGCCCGCCGCCATCGACATGGCGCCCGCCACGAGGCCGGCGCAGCCCGCAACCAGGATCTCGCCGGTTCCGGCCGAGGAGGCCGCGACGCCCACGATCAGGCTCGCGGTCGAGACGAGGCCGTCGTTGGCGCCGAGCACGGCGGCGCGGAGCCAGCCGATCCGGTCGATGAGGTGCCTCTCGGCGTGCGGGGCGCGCATGGTCGTCGCTCTCTCCGGGGAAGGGTCGGGTGCGGTCTTGGATCGCCTCGCGGACCATTCGGATCGCGCCGCCGACCATACGGCACCGGCCGCGGCCGCGGCATTCGCCGGGAGCGGCGGCACGCCCCAGCTCCGTCCAGGGCCCCTTCCGCCTGCCCCGGCCCGCGTCAGCCTCGCCACCACGCGGTGGCGAGGCCGGCCACGAGGGCCGCGAGCCCGACGCTCTCGCCGACGCGCTCGAAGCCCGCCGCCGACAGCGTCGCGCAGGTGCCGGCCAGCACGAGGACGATGCAGAGAACGAGGAGCCGGTCGAGCAGCCCGTGCAGGGTCATGGGCTGTCGCGAACCTCCGCGGTGCCGCCGCCGGCCGGCGGCCGCGGGAGGATGCGCAGGCCCCTGGCGCTGAGGTGCCACAGCCCCGCGGTCTCGCGTCCGACGCGGGAGGGCGGTCTCGGCCTGACCAGCCCGCGCTCGAGCAGCGAGCGGATGGTGCGCATCTCCCATGGCTTCAGCGTGAGGAGCGGCCCGTCGCGATCCAGCCGGCACAGCATCGCCCGCTGCCCGGGGGTGAGGGCACGCCAGAGCGCCAATCGTTCGCGACCGTCCATCTCAGAATTAGAATTACTATAAAGAATTCTCCGCCGACAAGCCCGCACGTCGCCCGAGCGATCCCTGCGCCTCGATCGTCCCGCTGCCTCGGCCGCTCGGGGCGGAAGCTGCGTCAGCGCCCTCAGGCCTCCGGCCCGGCGGCCCGCGACGGCATCGGATCCGCGGGCTCGGCCTGCGCGCGGCGCCGCGCCGCCTCGTCCCGCAGGGGGGCGGTGATCGCGAAGCGGGCGCCGCCCTCGGCGGATGCCTCCGCCTCGACCGAGAAGCCGTGCAGCGCGGCGATCGCCGCGACGAGGCCGAGGCCGAGGCCGTTGCCCGGGGTCTGGCGGGCCCGCTCCGCCCGGTAGAAGCGTCGGAACACCTGATCGCGCTCGCCCGGGAGAAGGCCCGGCCCCGTGTCATCGACGGAGACGACGGCGTGCATGCCCGATCGCGCCAGGCCGACCCGCACGGCTCCGCCGGGCGGGGTGAACTTCACGGCGTTCTCGACGAGGTTCGACAGCGCCTCGAAGAGCAGGTCGCGGTCCCCGTCCACGGGCGGCAGGCCCGCCTCCACCGCGGCGCGGAGGAGGACCGCCTTGTCCTCGGCGATCGGCTCGAAGAACTCCGCGACCTCGCGGACCACCTGCGCGAGGTCCACCGGCGCGAAGCCCGCGGAGCGCCGCCCGTGCTCGATCTCGCCGATGCGCAGCACCGCGGTGACCATGGCGAGCGTCTGGTCGATCCAGGCGAGGCCCTGGTCGATCGCGGCGCGGAATTCCGCCACGCTGCCCGCGTGATCGCGGGTCCGTTCCAGCCGCGCCCTGAGCCGGGTCAGCGGCGTGCGCAGATCGTGCGCCACCGCGTCGCCGACGCTGCGCACCTCGCCCAGCAGGCGCTCGATCTCGTCGAGCATCCGGTTGACGTTGCCGGCCAGCCGGTCGAACTCGTCCCCGTGGCGCCCCACCGGCAGGCGCCGGCCGAGGTCGCCCCGCATCACCTGCGCCACCGCCGCCTCGGTGGCGGCGAGCCGGCGGCGCGCGCGGCCGGCGAGCAGCAGGCCGCCCAAGCCGGAGAGCACAAGGGTCGGCACCAGCCCGAGGCCGAGGGCGCGCAGGCTCCGGGTCCGCACCCGGTCGATCTCGTCGGCGTCGTGGGCGACCACCACGGTGCTGCCGTCGGCGAGCGCCAGGGCGGCGGC
>NZ_LSIX01000868.1:0-3297 GCF_001556475.1 Methylobacterium sp. CCH5-D2
CTGGAACGGGTGGTGCGCGACGCGGCCGAGGCCGCGGGGCCCGCCCCGGACCTGAAGACCGCCTGATGGACCAGCCCGCCCCGACGCCGCCCCCCTCACGACCGGAGACCTCGACGATGCCCAGCCCGGCCGAACCGCGACCCGGCCTGCACGCGGCGATCATCATGGATGGCAACGGGCGCTGGGCGACGGCGCGCGGCCTGCCGCGCTTCGCCGGGCATCGCCGCGGGGTCGAGGCGATCCGGGCCACCGCCGAGGCCTGCCCCGACCTCGGCATCGGCACGCTGACCCTCTACGCCTTCTCCAGCGACAACTGGCAGCGCCCGGCCGACGAGGTCGGCGCGCTGATGCGGCTGCTGCGCTCCTACCTGCGCAACGAGACCGCGCACCTCGCCCGCACCGGCACCCGGCTCAGCGTGATCGGCCGGCGCGACCGCCTCCCGAACGGCATCCCGGAGGCGATCGGGGCGGCCGAGGCCGCCACCGCGGCCGGCACGCGGCTCCACCTGCGCATCGCGGTCGATTACTCGGCCCGCGACGCGATCATCGCGGCCGCCGCGCGCCTTGCCGACCCGGCGACCTCCCGGGAGGCCTTCGGCCGCATGGTGGCGGGCGAGATGCACGGCTCGCCGGTCGACGTGGACCTCCTGATCCGCACCGGCGGCGAGAAGCGGCTCTCGGACTTCCTGCTCTGGGAGGCTGCCTACGCCGAGCTGCACTTCACCGACCGGATGTGGCCGGATTTCGGGCGGCCCGACCTCGCCGAGGCGGTCGCCGAGTTCGCCCGGCGCGATCGCCGCTACGGCGGCCTCAACCCGCCCAAGGTCTCGGCCGCGGCCTGAGACGGCCAGCCGCGCGATCGCCCGGGGAGGCGGGGTTCCCCTCTCCCCCTCGTCGGCGCGCGGGCCGGCCCCAGGCGTGCGTCAGCCGGCGACGAACAGGCCGGCGATCGCCGCGCTCGTCAGGTTCGAGAGGCTGCCGGCCAGGATGGCGCGCAGCCCGTAGCGGGCCAGCTCGGGCCGCCGCTCGGGCACGAGGCTCGCGAAGCTCGCGAGCTGGATGGCGATCGAGGCGAGGTTGGCGAAGCCGCAGAGCGCGAAGCAGACGATGGCGGTGCTGCGCGGGTCGAGCCGGCCGGCTTTCAGGGTCGGCGAGAGGTCGGCGTAGGCCAGGAACTCGTTGAAGGCGAATTTCTGCCCGATCGCGCCGCCGACGAGCGCGGCCTCGCTCCAGGGCACGCCGAGCAGCCAGGCGAAGGGGCTGAGGACGGCGCCCAGCACGCCCTCGATCGAGATCTGCGGGTAGCCCGCGAAACCGCCGAGCCAGCCCAGCAGGCCGTTCGCCAGGGCGATCAGGCCCACGAAGGCGATCAGCATGGCGCCGACCGAGACCGCCACCGCCAGCCCCTTCTGGGTGCCGTCCGCGGCGGCCTCGATCAGGTTGGCGGCCCGCCGCTCGCCGAAGGTGACGCGGGTCGTGGTGATGCGGGTGGGCTCCACCGTGGGCATCAGGATCTTGGCATAGAGCAGGCCGCCCGGGATCGCCATCGCGGAGGCCGCGAGCAGGTAGGTCATCGGCACGCCGAGCGCGGCGTAGCCGGCCAGGATCGAGCCCGCCGTCGAGGCGGCCCCGCTCGTCATCACGGCGAAGAGCTCGGCCCCCGTGAGCAGCGCAAGGAACGGCCGCAGCGCCACGGCGATCTCGCTCTGGCCGATCGCGACCGTGATCACCGCCGCGAAGGACTCGATCGGCGAGGTGCCGAGGACACGCCGGAGCCCCGCACCGAGCCCGCGCGCCATCAGCTGCATCACGCCGAGATGATAGAGCACGCCGATGAGCGCCGAGACGTAGAGGATCTGCGGCAGCACGCGCAGCGCCAGGACGAAGCCGGAGCCGCCGAACAGCTCGAACATCCTCGGCTCGACGAGGCCGCCGAACAGGAAGGCGGTGCCGCGGTCGCCGTAGGCCAGCACCGCCTGCACCACGCCCGCCGCGAGCGCCAGCGCGGCCTGGCCCGCCGGCACGAACAGCACCAGCGCGCCGAGCCCGACCTGCAGCGCGAGCGCCGGGAGCACCACCCGGAGGCGGATGGCCCGCCGGTTGCTCGAGAGCAGCACGGCGATGCCGAGCAGGAGCAGGATGCTGGCGGCGGCGTGGATCAGGCGATCGATCATCGGGAACGCGGGGAAGCGGGCGGCCGGAACCTTGGCCGGTCCTGCCCGTCTTGGAAAGCTCGGGCCGGGCCTCGGCGGTCCTTTCCGCGGCTCTCGGGCATCGGCGGGTGGATATGCCGTCCGCGCGTCCTAGAACGCCCTCCATCTCCCGAGCGGCGAAGGGACGGACGTCATGGCGAGCTTGCGCGCGCATCTCGGGGCCTGGATGGTACGGCGGAACGTCCGCAACCGCCTCGGCGCGATGGAGGACGTCGGCCGGATCCGCGCCGTGCTCAACGGCGCCACCTTTCCGGACCCGCCGGGCGTCCGCTACGAGGCGGGCCGCCTCGGCGGTGTGCCGGGCGAGTGGGTGCGCCCGGCGTCGGGCCACGGGGCGCGGCTGCTCTACCTGCACGGGGGCGGATTCGTGGCCTGCTCGGCCAAGACCCATCGGCCGGTCACGGGCGGCCTGGCCCGGCGCGGCCTCACGCTCTTCGTGCCCGATTACCGGCTCGCCCCGGAACATCCCTTCCCGGCCCCGCTCGAGGACGCGCTTGCGGCCTGGACGGCCTTCGCGGCCGAGGGGCCGGCGGTGATCGCGGGCGACTCGGCGGGCGGCAACCTCGCGCTCCTGGTGCTCCTGGCCGCCCGCGACCGCGGCCTGCCGATGCCGCGCGCCGCCGCCCTGTTCTCCCCCGCGGCGGACCTCGCCAAGACGGACGGCTCACGCATCACGAATGCCCGGCGAGACGCGATGTTCGATCCGGTCTCGGTCGCGCGGCTGCTGCCGCTCTATCTCGGCGGCGGCACCGACCCGGCCGACCCGGCGGTCTCGCCGCTGCGGGCCGACCTCGCCGGCCTGCCGCCGCTGCTGTTCCACGTGGGTGAGCGCGAGATCCTGCGCGACGATTCCGTGCTGATGGCCGAGAAGGCCCGCGCCGCCGGCGTCGAGGCCCGGGCCGAGGTCTTCCCCGTCGTGCCCCACGTCTGGCAGTTCGCGCACAGCTTCGTGCCGGAGGCGCGGCGCTCCCTGGACGAGGCGGCCGCGTTCCTGAAGCGCCACGCCGGACCTTGAGGCGCGACGATCGGGCGGTTCGCGGGATCCCGCGCGGGGACACGCGGGCTCCTTCGCGAGGGCGCCGTC
>NZ_LSIX01000869.1:0-256 GCF_001556475.1 Methylobacterium sp. CCH5-D2
GTTCTGGGCACACCGCTCAGGCCACCAGACCGGCCAAGCACAGGTTGTTTGGGACTTTCGCTGTCGCAGGGTGCTGCGACGGCGGGAGCCCCATTCTGTTCGGCAAGCAGGGTGAGCGACAGCCGTTGCTGGCGCTGGTCTGTTCTGTGACCGCTGTGCCGATCCTGGCGGATCGGTGCCGATCCTGCTGGGACCGATGTAGCGGCGATGGATCACGAGAGACGATCAAGTCTATCGGGCGATTAGTACCGGTCAG
>NZ_LSIX01000086.1:0-417 GCF_001556475.1 Methylobacterium sp. CCH5-D2
TCGTCCACCACGTCGCCACCAGCATCAACGTCGAGACCGTGGTCGACGCCGTCCATCGCGATCTCTGCGCGGCCGTTGAGGCGCGGACCCGTGACGAGGCCGACGTCCAGCCGCCGACGGAAGCGCCGCGCGGCGCCCCGGTCGCGCCGGCGGGCGGCGGATATCTACAAGCGGTCGATACGGAGAGCCTCGCCGACTGGGCGCACGAGCGGCGCGTCGTCCTTGCCCTGAGGGTCCGGCCGGGCGACTTCGTGCCGAGGGGATTCCCGGTCGCCGTCCTCTCCGCGGGCGTCGAGGACGCTGCCGAGGCGGTCGCCCGGTCGCTCACCTTCGGGCGGCGCCCTGCGGCGCTTCAGGACCTGGAATACTCGGTGCGGCAGCTCGTCGAGATCGCGGTGCGGGCGCTCTCGCCCGGCA
>NZ_LSIX01000870.1:0-941 GCF_001556475.1 Methylobacterium sp. CCH5-D2
TGAAGTAGACGTCGTTCGGCATGTCCCGCAGCAGCATGGCGAAGACCGCGCCGACGACGCCGGTCGGCACCACCAGGAGGACGGCGAGCGGGATCGACCAGCTCTCGTAGAGCGCCGCGAGGCAGAGGAAGACGCAGAACAGCGCCAGCGCGAGCAGAAAGATGGCCTGGGAGCCGGAGAGCTTCTCCTGCAGCGACTGCCCGGTCCAAGCGAAGTCGAAGCCCGGCGGCAGTTGCTTGGCGAGCCGCTCCATCTCGGCCATGGCATCGCCGCTGGCGTAGCCCGGCGCGGCGGTCCCCGAGATCTTGATGCTCGGGTAGCCATCGAAGCCAACGACCTGCGAGGGACCCATCGTCCATTCGACCCGCGCGAAGGATTGCAGCGGCACCATCTGGCCCTTGGCGTTGCGGACGTGCAAGTCGAGGAGATCCTCGGCCGTCATGCGCCGGGACGCCTCGGCCTGGACGATGACCCGCTGCATCCGTGCCTGGTTGGGGAAGTCGTTGACGTAGGTCGAACCGAGGCTGGTCGATAGGACGTCGTTGATGTCGGCGAAGGTGACGCCAAGCGCGTTCGCCTTCTGCCGGTCGAGGACGAGCTCGACCTGCGGCGCGGTCGGCAGGCCCTCGACGTAGACGCCCTGCAGCACCGGGCTCTGGCTCGCCGCCTTGAGCAGCTGGTTGCGCGCGGCCGCCAGCGCCGCATGGCCCTGCTGGCCCTTGTCCTGGAGGCGGAAGGCGAAGCCGCTGGAGTTGCCCAGCGAGTCGATGGCCGGCGGGGCGAGCGACATGACGATGGCGTCGGTCAGGCCGCCGAGGGCGGCGTTGGCGCGGGCGGTGATGGCATCGGCGCCGTCATTCGGCCCGCGTTCGCCCCAGGGCTTCAACCCGACGAAGTTGAGCGCCGCGTTCTGGCCCTGGCCGGAGAAGCCGAAGCCGAGC
>NZ_LSIX01000871.1:0-11475 GCF_001556475.1 Methylobacterium sp. CCH5-D2
GTCGTACAGGGGCTCGATGCGCAGGCCGTCGGCGGTCTTCGAGACGAGGCGCTTCTCGAAGTCGGCGCCCTTGAGCACGCCCGCGACGAGGCCGAGCCAGCGCTCGCGGGTGGCGGGCTCGAAGAGGTCGGCGAGCGGTCTGTCTTCCATGCGCGGCGGGCCCTGCGAATCCTCGGGCGGACGGTTACATCCGCCCGTTCTTCGTCACCTGCCCTCGCATACCGGGACAAGCGTGGCAATCGCCCGATCGGCCGAGCCCGTGCAAATGGTCTCAACCCAGGATGATGAGCCCCGCAAAGCCCAGCGCGCCCACGATGATGCGCCACCACGCGAACAGCCAGAAGCCGTGCCGCGCGACGTAGTCGAGGACGGTGCGCACCACGATCAGCGCCGCGAAGAAGGCCACCACGAAGCCGATCACGATCAGGCCCGTGTCGTCGGCGTTGAGGTTCTTGTAGTTGTCGAGCAGGTCCTTGGCGAAGGCGCCCGCCATGGTCGGCATGGCGAGGTAGAACGAGAACTCGGTGGCCGAGCGCTTGTCGGCGCCCATCAGCATCGCGCCCACGATGGTGGCGCCCGAGCGCGACACGCCCGGGATCATGGCGAGGCACTGGAACACGCCGATCTTCAGCGCCATGGGCAGGCTGAAATCGTAGACGTCGGTCTTCTTCACCTCCAGCTCGGTGTCGTCGAGGACGAGCAGCACGAGGCCGCCCGCCACCAGGGTGGCGCAGACGATCCAGGGGTTGAACAGGTAGGCCTTGATCAGCTTCGAGAAGAGGCCGCCGATGATCGCCGCCGGCAGGAAGGCCAGCAGGATCGCCAGCACGAAGCGGCGCGCGTTCGGGTCGCGGGGCAGGGCGGTCGCGATGGCGAGCAGCCGCCGGAAATACACGGCCAGGATCGCCAGGATGGCGCCGAGCTGGATCAGCACCTCGAAGGTGTTGTTGGGCGAGTGGAAGCCGATGAAGTGCCCGACGAGGAGCTGGTGGCCGGTGGAGGAGACCGGGATGAACTCGGTGGCGCCCTCGACGACCGCGAGCACGACCGCCTTCGCGATGCTCATCGCATCCATGTCTGTCCGCCTCGATTGTCCGGTGAGCGGGCCCGCATAGCCCGAAAGAGTGGGCGGCCGCCAAGATCCAGGGAACGCAAGACCCAGCGAACGGCCGCCAAGGTTGACGGGCAGTTACCGGAGAGAGGCCGGCGTGTTAAGGGGTCGGCAACGATCGGGACATATCTCATCCTCCTGCCCGGTCCCGCGAAGTTTTCCTGCGGTGCGTCCGGCCGGCACCCCGCCCGTTTCGAACGGCCTCGATGGCGACGCTCTATCACTTTCCCTTCTGCGCCAATTCCCGCTTCATCCGGCTCGTGCTCGCCGAGATGGGCATGGAGCCGGTGCTCGCCGAGGAGAAGCCCTGGGAGCGGCGGGACGAGTTCCTGATGCTCAACCCGGCCGGCCAGACGCCGGTGCTGCTGGAGCAGGGCGGCCTCGTGGTGCCGGGCGCCGGGATCATCGCCGAGTATCTCGACGAGACCCGGGGCCTCGGCCTGACCGGCCGGCGGATGATGCCGGAGGCGACCGCCGACCGGGTCGAGGTGCGCCGCCTGCTCGAATGGTTCCTTGTGAAGTTCGACGCCGAGGTGACGGGCTACCTCGTCACCGAGAAGATCTCGAAGCGCTTCATGTCGAGCCGCGACGGGGGCGGGGCGCCGGACATGAACGCGATCCGGGCGGCGCGGATCAACGTGGGCTACCACCTCAAGTACATCGGCTACCTGATGGCCCGGCGTCGCTGGATCGCGGGCGACCACCTCACCTACGCGGATCTGGCCGCGGCGGCGCATCTCTCCTGCGTGGACTATCTCGGCGACGTGCCCTGGGACGACGATGAGACGGCGCGGGACTGGTACGCGCGGGTGAAGTCGCGGCCCTCGTTCCGCAGCCTGCTCGCCGACCGTGTGCCGGGCATGCCGCCCGCGCCGCACTACGCGGACCTGGATTTCTAGAACGGGGCGGCGCACCATTCCGGCTCAGACGGCGGCGGATCGAGGAGGCCGGGATGAATTTCCGGAGCACCCGCCACACCGACGAGCCTCAGGGGCAGGCGACGTTCGGCATGGCCAATCTGCGGTCTCAGAGAACGGGCCTGCCCTTCATCGTCTTCATCTCGCAGCGCGACGGCGCCCAGCACGACGTCCGCGTGAAGGTCTCGCCCAACCCGAAGGTGCGCAACGCCCAGATGGGATCCTACGCGCTCCGGCCCTACCGGTTCGTGGACGGGCATCGCCTGGGCCCGGGCGAGGAGCGGGCCCAGGAAGCCTGGGTCGAGAAGAACCTCGACGTCCTCGTCCGCTACTGGACCGGGGACATCGCGTACACCGAGGACGCGCTGGAACTGCTCGAAGCGATCTGGAACGCCCAGCGGCCAGGGCCGGACAGCGCACAGTCTCACGCACCTTGCGAGGATCAAGCATCAAGTGCTTGATCCACCCAGCAAACATCCTCTCCTACCGCTTTAAGATGCCGCGCTTCCCCTCTCCCCGCGCGCGGGGAGAGGGGGGGACCCGTGCGCGCTGAGGCGATCGAACGGTAACCGTATCACGTCGCCTGAACCACCACCTCCACGAGGTTCGGTTTCCCTGAGCGGATCCCCGCCTCGATCGCGGGCGCGATGTCGCCGGCCCGCTCGATCCGCCGGGCCGGCACGCCCATCGAGGCGGCCAGGGACGGGAAGTCGATGCGCGGATCGACGAGGTCCATCGCGATGAAGCGGTTGGCCCGCACGGAGGCGTAGTGGGTCTGCGTTTTCATGAACCGCTTCAGGATGTTGTACTCGGCGTTGTTGATCACCACGAAGGTGACCGGCAGGCGCTCGTGCGCCGCCGTCCAGAGCGCCTGGGGCGAGTACATCGCGGCCCCGTCCCCGACCACGCAGACCACGGGCGCGCGGTCGAGGCCGAGCGAGAAGCCGACCGCGGCCGGCATGCCCCAGCCGAGCACGCCGCCGCGCATGGCCGCGTACTGGTGGGTGTTCGGGCTGTCGAGGAAGGTGCGCAGGTGGGTGAGCGTCGCGGGCGCCTCGTCCACGATCGCGACATCGTGACCGACCGCGCGCGCCACCTCGCGGGCCGCGACCAGCGGCGCGATCACCGGGTCGGCGAAGGCGGCATCCGCCGCCTCCGCGAGCCGGGCGCGCCGGGCCACCCGCGCCTCCGCCGCCCGCGCACGCAGCTTCGCGTAGGCCTCCGCCTGGGGCGCGAGGCGGGGCTCCAGCAGCGGCAGCAGCGCGTCGAGCGAGGCGCGGATGTCGCCGACCATCGAGAGCGTCGTGGTATAGGTGCGACCGAGGTCGCGCACGTCCGCCGAGAGCTGGAACACTTGCGTCGAGGCCGGCACCGCCGAGCCCTCGGTGTACAAGACCGTGATCAACGACTTGCCACCCAGCGCGAAGACTGCGTCGTAACCTCCCAGGATCTCTGCGATCTCCGTCGCCTTGGTCGGCAGGTTTCCGGCCCAGAGCGGGTGCGCCGTCGGGAAGGGGATGTGGGCCGGCCAGGACGAGCCGTAGACGGGAGCGCCGAGGCGGTCGGCCAGCGCCACCGCCTGGGACGAGGCGTCGCTCGAATCGATCTCGTCGCCCGCGATCAGCGCCAACCGGCCGGGCGGCACCGCCGCGAGGTGGTCGGCCAGGCGGTCGAGCGAGCCCGCCGTGGCGCAGCGGTCGATGGTCGAGACCGCGCCCGCGGGCGCCGCCGTCATCGCCTCCATCACGTCCATCGGCAGCGACAGGAAGACGGGGCCGGAGGGCGCGGCGTTGCAGTCGTGGAAGGCGCGCCGCAGCAGGATCGCGAGCTGGTCGGCGTTCGTCACCTCGCGCGCCCATTTCACCGCGGGCGTCGCGATGGCGACGAGGTCCCCCGAGAGCAGCGGGTCGGTGATGGCGTGCCGCGAATCCTGCTGGCCCGCCGTCACCACCAGCGGCGTGCCCGAGACGTGCGAGTTGATCAGGTTGCCGAAGCCGTGCCCGAGCCCGCCCGCCGTGTGCAGGTTGAGGAAGGCCGGGCGCCGCGCGCCCTGCGCGTAGCCGTCCGCCATCGCGACCGCGCTCGCCTCCTGCAGGGCCAGCACGTAGGCGATGTCCGGCGTCTCGGTGAGCGCGTCGATGAGGGGCAGCTCCGTGGTGCCCGGATTGCCGAAGATGTAGCGCACGCCCTCCGAGCGCAGCACCTCGAGGAGCAGCGCCGCCCCGCGCCGCGGGGCCACCGAATCCACCGTCGCGATCACGCCAGCCCGCTCCTCTCGCTCCATCCGAAAGGCGAGAGGCTACGCCAAGCCGCCCCCCGCGTCAGGCCCGCAGATGCGCCACGAAGGCCTGCGCGAAGGCCGGAAGCGCCGCAAGGTCGCGCAGGCACAAGGTGAGGTCGCGGCTGGCCCAGGGATCGGTCAGCGGCACCACGGCGATGTCGAGCCCGCGGGCGGCGCGGCGCGCCGTGCTCTCCGGCACGATGCCGAGCCCCACCCGGGCGTCGGCCAGCCGGCAGACCGCATCGAAGCCCCGCAACTGGACCCGCAGCCGCATCGGGCGTCCGATCCGCGCCGCGCGCTCGGCGAGGAAGCGCGTGATGGCGCTCGCCCGGTCGAGACCGACGAGATCGTGCTCCAGCACCTGCGCGAAGGACACGGCCTCCCGCCCCGCCAGCGGGTGGCCGCTCGCCGCCGCCACCACGAAGCGGTCCTGCCGGAACGGGAAGGTCTGCAGCGCAGCCGTGTCGACCGTGCCGGAGAGGATGCCGAGATCGGCCGCGCCCTCGGCCACCAGCCCGACGATCTCGTCCGAGGTGTGCTCGTCGATGTCGACGCTGACGCCGGGATGCGCCGCCAGATAGGCCGAGAGGGCCTCCGGCAGGAACTCGGTCAGCGCGTTGGTGTTCGCCACCACCCGAATCTGCCCGACCGTGCCGCCGGAGAAGGCCGAGAGCTCGGTCTGCATCCGCTCGACCGCCGCCAGGATCGTACGGGCGTGGGCGAGAAGCGCCCGCCCCGCCGGCGTCGGGCTGGCGCCGAGGCGGCTGCGGGTGAGGAGGGCGGCGCCGAGGCTCTCCTCCAACCCGCGGATCCGTGTCGAGGCGGCGGCGAGTGCGAGATGCGCCCACGCCGCCCCGTGCGTGATCGAGCCGGCCTCGACCACGTGGCGGAACAGCGAGAGATCGACGAGGTCGAAGCGCATCATCGTGGCTCCAGCATCCGTGAGGGGCGAAGCGCGTCGCTCTCCCTCCTCACTCTGCGGGGGATTTCCGAGCCCTTGCCTTCGCCTTCCACGAAGGCTCCGTCAACGAGTCCCGAATTGCGAACGGTTCCAGACCGGCAGAATGCTGCCGGCCTCGAACGGGGGTTCATCCATGCACGGAGAGGCGGCCATCTGGGCGACCGGCGCCCTGCTCGTGCTCTGCATGGGCCTGTGGGCGACCGCGCTGATCCCCGAGATCGTCACGGTCCTCGTCTTCTTCGCGCTGGCGATGCTCCTGAAGCTCGGGGCGCCCGCCACCGTGTTCTCGGGGTTTGCGGCCTCCGCCTTCTGGCTGGTGCTCGCCGGCATGGTGGTGGGGCAGGCGATGACCCGCACCGGGCTCGGGGCGCGCCTGGCGCAGGGGCTCTCCGGCCGGCTCGGCGGCTCCTACCCGCGCTTCATCGGCGGACTCGTCGCCTTCAGCGTCGCCCTCGCCTTCGTGATGCCCTCCAATCTCGGGCGCATCGCCCTGATGATCCCGGTGACGCTGGCGCTGTGCGACCGGTTCGGCCTCGGCCCCGGGCGGCCGGGACGGGCCGCCGCCGTGCTGGCCGTGGGCGTGGCGACGCCCAACCTCTCGGCCGCGATCCTGCCCGCCAACGTGCCGAACCTCGTCATGGCGGGCGCCGCCGAGAGCCTGCTCGGGCTGCATCTCTCCTACCTGCCCTATCTCTGGCTGCACGGCCCGGTCCTGGCGGTCGCGAAGGGCGGCCTCCTGACGCTCCTCGTCGTGCGCCTCTTCCCCGACCGGCTGGAGCCCCGGCGCGACGGCGCCGCCGCCACGGCCCCGCTCTCGGGCGCGGAACGGCGGCTCGCCGCACTCCTCGTCGCGACCCTGGCGCTCTGGGCGACCGACAGCCTGCACGGCATCGCCCCGGCCTGGATCGGGCTCGCGGCCGCCGCGCTCTGCATCATGCCGCGCGTGGGCGTGATCCCGGCCGACGCCTTCGGGCAGGTCTCGCTGCGCACCTGCTTCTACATCGCGGCCCTGCTCGGCCTCGTGGCGCTCGTCAACGAGACCGGGCTCGGCGCCCGCCTCGGCCACGCCCTGCTCGCCGTCGCCCCCCTGGAGCCGGGCGCCGACGCCCAGAACTACGCCGTGCTCACCGGCATCGCCACCGCGCTGACGCTCCTCGTCACCGCCAACGGCGCGCCCGCGCTCTACACGGCCCTCGCCGGCGAGATGGCGACGGGAAGCGGGCTGCCCGCGTTGACCGTGGTGATGATTCAGGTCGTGGGCTACAGTACCGTGTTCTTCCCCTACCAAGCGCCGCCGATCGTGTTCGCGCGCGAGCTGGGCGGCGTGTCCCTGCGGGACGCCACCCGCCTCACCGTCGCCTTCGGCACCGCATCACTCGTTGTTGCAGCGCCGTTGAACTACCTCTGGTGGCGCGCGCTCGGGTGGCTGCCATGAGGCGGGCGCAGGGGCGAGTACGAAGAAATCGTATTCAGAATCATAAGCGTGACAGATCCGCCGGATCGTTCATGCCGCATTGCGGCTTGCCCCTCGGCGGCCTAGCCCTACCAGTTTAGAGACGCTTCAGTTCGCAACTGCGAGGCCCGACACGATGGCACCCACCGCCCGGCCGACCACGGCCCAACCCCTCTCGCCGCACCTCCAGATCTACCGCGTGACCTGGACGATGGCGATGTCGGTGGCCCACCGCATCACCGGCACCGCCCTCTACGGCGGCACGGCGCTGGTCGCGATCTGGCTGGTGGCCCTCGCCTCCGGCCCGGCGGCCTACGGCTGGGTGGCGTGGTTCTTCGGCTCGTGGATCGGGCGGATCGTGCTGTTCGGCTACACCTGGATCCTGATGCACCACATGCTGGGGGGCCTGCGCCACTTCGTCTGGGATTTCGGCGTCGGCCTCGACCGCACCACCCGCATGAACCTGTCGCGCTTCACGCTGATCGGCTCGGTGGCCCTCACTCTCGTGATCTGGGCCGCCGCCCTGACGCTGCGCTGACGGAGGCAGAGATGGCCGACAACCGCCAGGACACGAACGTCTCTATCCGCACCCCGCGCGCCCGCGTGCGCGGCCTCGGCGCCTCCGGGCACGGGGCCGACCACTGGTGGTTCCAGCGCCTCACCGCCGCCGCCAACCCTCCGCTGATCATCGGTTTCGTGATCATCGTGGCGATGATGGCCGGCCGCCCCTACCCGGAGGCGGTGGCGCTGATCGGGCACCCGCTCGTGGCGATCGTCCTGATCCTCACCGTCCTCTCGGTCACGCTGCACATGCGCGTCGGCATGCAGGTGATCATCGAGGACTACGTCCACGACAAGGCGCTGCGCGTCACCGCTCTGTTCGCCAACACCATCTACACGGTCGTCGTCGCCGTGGCCTGCTTCTACGCGATCCTGCGCGTGGGGCTGGGCCGCCTCGTCTGACCCGAACGACAGGAGCTCTTCCATGGCCGCCAACGGCACCAACGGGTCGCAGCCCGCCTACACCATCAACGACCACAGCTTCGACGTCGTCGTCGTCGGGGCCGGCGGCGCGGGGCTTCGCGCCACCGTCGGCTGCAGCCAAGCCGGCCTGCGCACCGCCTGCATCTCCAAGGTCTTCCCGACCCGCTCGCACACCGTGGCGGCGCAGGGCGGCATCTCGGCCTCGCTCGGCAACATGGGCCCGGACGACTGGCGCTGGCACATGTACGACACCGTGAAGGGGTCGGACTGGCTCGGCGACCAGGACGCGATCGAGTACCTCGTGCGCAACGCCCCGGCGGCGGTGTACGAGCTCGAGCATTGGGGCGTGCCGTTCTCGCGGACCGAGGAAGGCAAGATCTACCAGCGGCCCTTCGGCGGCATGACCACCGATTACGGCAAGGGCACCGCCCAGCGCACCTGCGCGGCGGCCGACCGCACCGGCCACGCCATGCTGCACACCCTCTACGGGCAGGCGGTGAAGAACCAGACCAACTTCTTCATCGAGTACTTCGCCCTCGACCTGATGATGGACGAGGACGGCCGCTGCCGCGGCGTCATCGCGATGGATCAGGCCACCGGCGAGATCCACCGCTTCCGCGCCGCGATGACCATCCTGGCGACCGGCGGCTACGGCCGCGCCTACTTCTCGGCGACCTCGGCCCATACCTGCACGGGCGACGGCGGCGGCATGGTACTGCGCGCCGGCCTGCCGCTGCAGGACATGGAATTCGTGCAGTTCCACCCGACCGGCATCTACGGCGCGGGCTGCCTCATCACGGAGGGCGCGCGCGGCGAGGGCGGCTACCTGACGAACTCCGAGGGCGAGCGCTTCATGGAGCGCTACGCGCCGTCCGCCAAGGACCTCGCCTCGCGCGACGTGGTCTCGCGCTCGATGACCATGGAGATCCGGGCCGGCCGCGGCGTCGGCAAGGGCGGGGATCACATCTTCCTCCACCTCGACCACCTCGACCCGAAGATCCTGCACGAGCGCCTGCCGGGCATCTCGGAGAGCGCCAAGATCTTCGCGGGCGTGGACGTGACGAAGGAGCCGATCCCGGTCCTGCCGACCGTGCACTACAACATGGGCGGCATCCCGACGAACTATCACGGCGAGGTGCTGACCCTTAAGAACGGCGACCCGGACACCGTCGTGCCGGGCCTGATGGCGATCGGCGAGGCGGCCTGCGTCTCGGTGCACGGCGCCAACCGCCTCGGCTCGAACTCGCTGATCGACCTCGTGGTGTTCGGCCGCGCGGCTGGCCTGCGCTGCGCCGACATCGTCGAGGCCAACGGCCGGATCCCGGACGCGCCGAAGGAGGCGACCGACAAGGCGCTCAGCCGGCTCGACCGCTTCCGCTACGCCGACGGCGCGACGCCCACCGCGGAGCTGCGCCTGGAGATGCAGAAGACGATGCAGAACAACTGCGCGGTCTTCCGCACCGGCGAGGTGCTGGAGGAGGGGCGCGGCCTGATCAACAAGGTCTGGCACGCGGCCGCCGACGTGAAGATCACCGATCGCTCGCTCGTCTGGAACACCGACCTCCTCGAGACCCTGGAGTTCGACAACCTGATCGGCCAGGCGGTGGTGACGATGGAATCGGCCGCCAACCGCAAGGAATCGCGCGGGGCGCATGCCCGCGAGGATTTCCCGGACCGCGACGACAAGGAGTGGATGAAGCACACCCTCTCCTGGCTCGACGAGAGCGCGCACCGGACCACGATCGATTACCGCCCGGTCCACACCTACACGATGTCGAACGAGATCCAGTACATCGAGCCGAAGGCGCGCGTGTATTGATTTTTATGACCGCGTCGCGCGAATCGTTCCTGGTTCGCGCGACGCACCCGTAGCGCTTCCGCCCACGTGCCGCGTCGAGGAGGTCTGTCATGATGCATACCTTCCAGAGCTTCCCCCGGATCTCGGTCGACCCCGCCGTCATGGGGGGCAAGCCCTGCATTCGCGGCATGCGCGTGACCGTGAGTATGATCCTCGGCGAGTTGGGCGGCGGAACGACGGTCGACGAACTGCTCGCCGGGTACCCGTATCTGGAGCGTGAGGACATTCTCGAAGCGCTCCGCTTCGGAGCCTCGCTGGCGAGTTTCCGCGATGTCGCGCTGGCTGCGGCAGAATGAAACTCGTCGTTGACATGAACCTGTCGGTCGCCTGGATCGCCGGCTTGCACGGGAAGGGGGTCGATGCCGTCCATTGGAGTGCGCTCGGCCCACAGGATGCTGCCGATGACGCGATCATGGCGTGGGCGCGCGCGAACGACGCGGTCGTGCTCACCCGCGATCTCGATTTCGGCGCGGCGTTGACGCGGCAGGCGCTGATCGCGCCAAGCGTCATCCAGATCCGCTGCGGTCGGGTGGAGATGGAACGCCACCTGCCCCTGGTAGTGCGCGTGATCACCGAACATCAGGCCCCGCTCGGCACGGGCGCCATCGTTACGATCGAGGACGACCGCGTGCGGGTTCGCGTCCTCGCCTCCGACACGTCTCTCTGACCGTCTTCGCTGAAAGCAGAATTATGGCTCAGTTCGCACTCCCCAAGAACTCGCAGGTCCGCGAGGGCAAGTCCTGGCCGGCGCCGGCCGGGGCGAAGAACCTGCAGACCTTCCGCATCTACCGCTGGAACCCGGACGACGGCGCCAACCCGCGGATCGACACCTATCAGGTCGACCGCGACGATTGCGGGCCGATGGTGCTCGACGCGCTCTTGTGGATCAAGAACAAGGTCGACTCGACGCTGGTCTTCCGTCGCTCCTGCCGCGAGGGCATCTGCGGCTCCTGCGCGATGAACATCGAGGGCCAGAACACGCTGGCCTGCACGATGGGCATCGACGAGTGCAAGAGCCCCGACAACGCCCTGCCGATCCTCACCCGCAAGGACAAGGACGGCGCGGTGCGGATCTATCCCCTCCCGCACATGCCGGTGCTGAAGGATCTGGTCCCGGACCTGACCAACTTCTTCGCCCAGCACGCCGCGATCGAGCCCTGGCTCCAGACCGAGACGCCCGCCCCCGAGAAGGAGTGGCGCCAGACGCCGGAGGACCGCGCCCGTCTCGACGGCCTCTACGAGTGCATCCTGTGCGCCTGCTGCACCACGAGCTGCCCGAGCTACTGGTGGAACGGCGACCGCTTCCTCGGCCCGGCGGCCCTGCTGCAGGCCTATCGCTGGCTGATCGACTCGCGCGACGAGAACACCGGCGACCGGCTCGACAGCCTGCACGACCCGTTCCGGCTCTACCGCTGCCACACGATCATGAACTGCGCCAACACCTGCCCGAAGAACCTGAACCCGGCCAAGGCCATCGCCGAGATCAAGAAGATGATGGTCGAGCGCGCGGTCTAGGTCCCGGGATCCCCAAGGGGCGAGCCCCTTGGGCGAGGTCCAGGGGCGCGAAGCCCCTGGCTTGGGATCGCCGACCCGGCAAAGCCGGGGTGGAGGTTCCAAATGCAGGGTTCCACCCTGCACCCGCCAAAGGTCTCGACCTTTGGGATCCACGACCCTGTTGGCTCCCGGCGGCCGGGGTGGCGGCATCCAGGCCGTTTCGTCTCGGACCTGCTCGAGACGCGCGGGTGCGACCGGGGCGCCACAGTCCGGCGGAAATCCCGCCCCGTCCCCGCTTCCCAGAGGGCCCGACCCGGCACCGCCTTGCGGGCATCGCATTTGATGGCGAGGCAGGGACCGCGCGCCGCGAGGGGGCGCCCCACGGGATCCGAGGTCGATGACGCGTCCGTTTCTGT
>NZ_LSIX01000872.1:0-297 GCF_001556475.1 Methylobacterium sp. CCH5-D2
TTCTTCTCGGATGCGGTGCTGAACCCGCTCAGCAACCGCCTCGAGCTGACGCAGACCTTCTCGGTCGTCGCCTCGCTGCTGCACTACTGGAACCCGACGCTCCGCTCGGCCCTGTTCGGCTCCTACGGCGAGGTCGCCTTCGCCCCCGGCGCCCGCGCCGCCCAGGCCTCCTACAACGGCCTCGGCATCGCCGGCATCACCAACATCGGCGCCTTCGGCTCGAGCTACTACAACCTCAACCAGATCCTGCGCGACACCTACGCCTTCAACGTGGGCGGCAGCCTGATCTGGTCGCCG
>NZ_LSIX01000873.1:0-14201 GCF_001556475.1 Methylobacterium sp. CCH5-D2
CTCACCCGGCTTTCTGCGAAAGCAGACCTCTCCCTATGGGAGAGGGGACCCGCGCGGGTTTCTGAAGCGGCCGGGCCGACCCGGCCGGGATCGCGCGCACTCATGCCCAGTACACCGCGAGCGCCGCCCGCAGCCCCAGGCCCGCCAGCAGCGCCGAGAGGGCGAGCATCGCGAGGTCGAGGGAGCGGCCCCGCCAGCCGGTCCACTCGCGCAGGATGCTGCGCAGGCCGATCGGGGCGTGGATCGCCGCCGCCAGCACGAAGACCGCGTAGAACAGGAGGAAGCCGAGGTTGCCCTGCGTCCGCCCCAGGATCTCGCCGGCCGTCAGCCCGCCCCGCACGGCGTAGAGGATCGTGCCGAGATGGACCGCCACCGTGAGCGCCAGGATCGCGGCGGTGCCGCGCTGGGCGAGGTAGAGGAGCGGGCTCATCCGCGCCTCCAGAAGCGGCGCAGCGCCGCCTTGCCGGTCTCGCGCTTCAGCCCGGCGATGGCGAAGGTGGGGCTGAGGCCCTTCGGGCAGTGCTCGGTGCAGCTCATGTGGCTGTGGCAGGAATGGCAGCCCGCATCCCCCGCGACCGCGCCGAGCCGCGCCGCCTGCCCGCGGTCGCGCACGTCGTTGACGAGCGTCCAGGCCCGGTTGAGGGCGGCCGGCCCGAGATAATCGGGGTTCCAGGTCACGAGATCGCAGGCCGCGTAGCAGACGCCGCAATTGATGCACTCGATGCCGGCATCGACCTCCTGCCGCTCGGGCGATTCCGGCGGCACCGCCGCGAAGTCGTCGGGCGGGTTCTCGCCGGGCTCGAAATAGCCGTGGGCCCGGCGCCACTTCTCGAAGAAGGGCTCCATGTCGACGGCGAGATCCTTCACCACCGGCAGGTTGCGCAGGGGCTCCAGCAGCAGCTCGCCCTCGGGCGCCACGGCGGCGACGCGGGTGCGGCAGGTCCAGCGCGGGCGCCCGTTCACCGTCATGCCGCAGGAGCCGCACATGCCGACCCGGCAGGCGAAGCGGTAGGCCAGCGTCGGATCCTGGTCGCGCTGGATCTCGGTGACGACGTCGAGCACCGTCTGGTTGGCGCGGCGCGGCACGGCGTAGTCCTGCACGCCGTCCCCGCGCCGGACGCGCACCCGCAGCGCCTCGGTCGCGCCCTCGGCCGCGGCGGCCGGATCGACCGGCGCCGTCACCGGGCGGCCTCGGCGCCGCCCGCGGGGAAGAACAGCTCGTCCTCGGCGCTCGCCTTGGCCGAGACCAGGCCGGCGCGGTTCATGTAGGCGAGGTAGGCGAGCATGCGCTGCGGCTTCGTCGTCCAGGCGTTCTGCGGCGCCAGGATGATGGCGACCGCCTCCTCCCGCGAGAGCTTCGAGCCCTCCGCCTTGATCCAGAGGTCGGCGGCCTTGCCCGGATCGTCGCGGATCAGCTTCAGGCTGTCCTCCAGCGCGGCCACGAAGGCCGCCGTGACCTTCGGGTTCGCCGTGACGAAGCGGCTCGACGCCCAGACGAGGTTGAAGGTGTGGGGCCCGCCCATCACGTCGTAGCTGTCGAGCACCTTGCGGGCGCGCGGATCCTTCAGCTCCAGCTCCTGGAAGGGTGGCGAGCCGAAATGCGCGGTGATCTCCGAGCGGCCGCCCATCATCGCGGTCTGCGCGTCGGGATGGCCCATCGAGACGGTGAGCGGGTCGAGCTTGCCCTGCTGGCCCGCGCCGAAGGCCTGCTCGGCGGCCATCTGCAGGGTGATCGCCTGGATCGAGGTCTTGGCGGTGGGCAGCGCGATCTTGTCCTTCGCGCCAAAATCCTTGATCGACTTGACGTCCGGGTTGACCGTGACGAGCCAGAGCGGCATCGCGTTCAGCGCGGCCACGCCCTTGACCTTGATGTTGCTCTGTGTGCGGCCCCAGATCGTCAGGAACGGGCCGACGCCGCCCGAGGCGAGGTCGAGGTTGCCCGAGAGCAGGGCCTCGTTCATGCCCGAGCCGCCGGTGAAGCGCAGCCACTCGGCCTTCAGGTCGAGGCCGCGGGCCTTGCCCTGCTTCTCCAGCAGGCCCTCCTCCTCCATCACCGTCAGCGGCAGGTAGGAGATGCCGAACTGCTTGGCGAGCCGGACGGTCGAGACTTCGGCCCGGGCGGCGCCGAGCGCCCCCCAGAGGACCGCGACCGTGCCGACGAGCCGGACGATGCTCCGTGCCGTCATGGCGTTCCCTCACCCGTTCTGTGCGCCGATCTGTGCGACCCGTCGGCGTCGTTGCGAGGATACGCCCGGGTCGGGGCGTGTCAACACTCATATGTCTTATATATGTTTTGCCCGGCGGGGCGGATCCCTGCAGGGGCCCGGCGGGCGCGTTAGCCTCGAGGCGACGACGCGGTGCGCCTCGCGGTGATACGCGGTGGAGGACGCGGTGACGACGCGGTGACGACGCGGTGGCGGTTCGGCGAACGGCCACGCGGGCGTCGAAGGGGAGCATCGGAGCCGATCGCCGCGCCCGCATCCTGGGCGCCGTGAAAGGGCCCCGGGACGCGGGTCGCGCGGATTCGGCGGGCCGGTCAGGCCTGCATGCCCCAGCGCCGGATGGTGTGGCGCTCGATCGTCTGGAAGATCAGGTTCTCGACCACGAGGCCGATCAGGATCACGGTGAGGAGTCCGGCGAACACGTTCGGGATATCGAGCATGTTCTTGTTCTCGAAGATGAACCAGCCGAGGCCGCCCGATCCCGAGGACACGCCGAAGACCAGCTCCGCCGCGATGAGCGTGCGCCACGCGAAGGCCCAGCCGACCTTCAGGCCGGTGAGGATCGACGGGAAGGCCGCCGGGATCAGGATCTTGCGGATCAGCCCCGCGCCGCTGAGCCCGTAGTTGCGCCCGACCATCTTCAGCGTGCGGCTGACCGAGAGGAAGCCCGAATGGGTGTTGAGCGCGATCGCCCAGGTCACGGAGTGCACCAGCACGAAGACGAGGCTGCCGTTGCCAAGTCCGAACCAGATCAGCGCCAGCGGCAGGAGCGCGATGGCCGGCAGCGGGTTCAGCATCGACGTCATGGTCTCGAGGAAGTCGGTGCCGATCCGCGAGGCGATGGCGATGCCCGTGAGCACGGTGGCCAGCAGGATGCCGAGGCCGTAGCCGACCAGCAGGATCTTCACCGAGCCCCAGGCGCGCAGCGGCAGGGTGCCGTCCGCCACGCCGCGGAAGAAGGCCCCGAGCGTCGCCGAGAAGGTGGGGAAGAGCAGGTCGTTGTCGAGGTAGCGCCCGTAGGCCTCCCAGATCAGCGCCAGCACGGCCAGGATCAGGATCTTGCGCAGCCAGCCCTGGTTGTAGAGCAGCTCCAGCGTCGAGAGCGGCTTCTCGACCACGGTGCCGCCCATCGGGCCGGTGCGGTCGCGGACGATCTCCGGCCGGGCAGGCGCGGACAGGGAGGAGGGCGCGGACATGGTGCCGGCCTCCGCGAGGGCGTTCGCGCTAGACATTCTCCGCCTCCTTGATCTCCTCGGCGAACAGCATCTGCTGGATGCGGCTCTCCAGCTCGGCCTGCTCGATGACGGAGCCGGCGCTGTTGAGCTCGGCCTTCACCTCGCCGGGATGGGGCGAGAGCAGGAGGATGCGCGAGCCGATCTTGATCGCCTCGGGGATGGAGTGGGTGACGAACAGGACCGTGAAGCGGGTCTCCTCCCACAGCATCAGCAGCTCGTCCTGCATCTTGCGGCGGGTGAGCGCGTCGAGCGCCGCGAAGGGCTCGTCCATCAGCAGGATGTCGGGCTCCATCGCCATGCCGCGCGCGATGGCGACGCGCTGCTTCATGCCGCCCGAGAGCATGTGCGGGTAGCTGTCGGCGAACTTGGTGAGGTTGACCTTGTCGATATAGGCCATCGCCCGCTCCTCGGCGGCCCGTCCCGTGAGGCGGCCCGAGGCTTCGAGGGCGAAGATTACGTTCTGCTTGACCGTCTTCCAGGGCAGGAGCTGGTCGAACTCCTGGAAGACCATCATCCGGTCGGGGCCGGGGCCCGTGACGGGCCGGCCCTTGAGCCGGATCTCGCCCTCGGTCGGGGGCATGTAGCCGCCCACCGCCTTGAGCAGGGTCGACTTCCCGCAGCCTGAGGGGCCCAGCAGGACGAAGCGATCGCCCGGCAGGACGTCGAAGCTGACCCGGTAGGTCGCCGTGATCAGGTGATGCGGCGTCTTGTACTGCAGCGTGACGCCGTCCACCTGCAGCAATGCTTCCTTCAAGCCCATACGCTCCTCCCTGCGCCGCGGCTCAGGCCGCGATCTTCTGCGAGCTATGTCTTGTTCCGTCGTGGTCCGGTTCCGCGCCTCGGCCGTTCGGCTCTCCTGGATCCCGGGCGATACCTCCACCGCCCGGCCCCGACGTCGGTTCCGCCGTGCCGATTCCGGCCCTTCCGGATCCGGGTGGCGTTCCCGTATCCCGACGACCATCCTCCGCGCACAGCGCCGGATCCCCACCCTCCATAACAACCACCGACGTCAGCAGCAAGATCATATATCATATATAAGAGATGTTGTACTTGGCCCATGTGGCCGCGAGCGCTGTCGGACGCATATGTTCGCAGAGCGCAAGACGGGACGGGCTGGGTTTTGATCGTGGGGAGCCGACAGAACGGACGGGCAGAGACGTCACCCGGCCGCATGACGGCGGCAGTGAAGGAGCTACGGCACACCGTCCGACGAGGGGCACCGGCAAGTGGCCTCCTGAGCACGGGGCCCATGGATGGAGGCGACGCTGGCGGTTCGGCCTGGCGGCGGGTTAGAGCGGGTCGGTCAAGAACCGATGAATCACGATCCGAGCGTGCGGGCGATGCGGGGCTTCATGCACGGGTCTGGATCGACCTGATGTGCGAGGCGACGGGATGCATTGCATGCCGTGAGGGGCACGGTCGAACAGCCAGCCTGCCGTCCAGGTGTCGTGTACGTTGCCGGCCGTGATGAGAGCCGACAGAACGAAGCCGCGGGAGCAGTCGAGCACGTAGCGCATGATCCCCAGACCTTCTTCTTGCCGTCCATGCCCTGCACCCCGGCCTGCGACCCAGACACGTTACGGGTCGACGATTGCAGTCTTGGACTGGGCCGGTCGGCCGCGTCAGCAGGGCGGGGGTCTCTGGCCAGATCCGTTGGCCCGGAAGCGGTCGTGCCACGTGCATACCGTCTCCCAGGGACCAAAGTCGGACGGCAGGCAGCGCCAGGGACAGCCGGTCCTCTCCCAGGTGCAGGCGAGCGTTGACCATCTCACGCCGCCGCCAGCGGATCGTAGCCTGCCAGCAGCGGCGCCACCCTCGTCCACTGCGCGTCCGTCACGTCACTCGAGGAGCGACTACACTGACCCCGGTAAGTCTCACGATTTGCGTCCGTCCACCGCGGCTTCTCCTCACGAAGCCAACGCGCCACTCTCCAGCCCAATCAAACAGACTCTGAGATACGCTCCGCGTGGAGAGTAGCGTATCGTTCGACTGCGTACGAGCCGGATTACTTAGCCTGTGGTCGAGTAAGCTCAGTCGATCGTTCAAGCGCCGCATACATCCTACGATCGCAAGAGTCGCGCGCGATCATATGTATCGGGCTTATGAAACGATGCTGATTAGAAAGCTGGTGCTGCGAGAGAGGATTGAACTCTCGACCTCTTCATTACCAATGAAGTGCTCTACCACTGAGCTACCGCAGCAAGCGGGTCGTTGGAGCGCCTCGTCTGGTGCTGCCGTCGACGAGAGGGGCTTTAACGGATCGGCTGTGGCTTGGCAATCCGCTTCCGTCACACATTTCGCCGACGGGACAACTTTTCGACGAGCCCATGCAGCCCGGAATCCCGGCCGTCAACGTCACACCTTTCTGGTGTCGCCGGGATCCTTGTGCCGCTTCAGTGTGGCGCGGATGATCGCGGCGAGGCCCGGCTCGTTCACAGCCTCGGCGGCGTCGGCGGGGCTGAACCACCGCAGTTCGCGCTGGTGCTGCTCCGGCCACCGAGAGAGTTGTTTGCGAACCTCCAGTGGGAAAACCTTTACTTGGCACAGAACCGAACCACGGTTCTTCAGGCGCTTCTCGTAGAGGTAAAAGCCGAGTGGGCGCTTGCCGATCTGCCCGACGAGGCCGGCCTCCTCGTAGGCCTCGCGCGCCGCCGCCTCGTACGGCTTCCGGCCTTTCATCGGCCAGCCTTTCGGAATGACCCAGCGCCGGCTCTCCCGCGACGTGACGAGCAGCACGGCGGTCTCGCCGTCGTCACCGCGCTGGAAGGGCAGCGCGCCGATCTGTCGGCGCGCAGTCCGCTCCTCGTCATCAGTCGTCGTCACCATGAACGTCACCAGACCGGGAAGACCGGAGAGCGACGCATCACCGGCTCCACGATGAACGATCCCGGCGTGAGGGGTGGGTGTGCATGACCTGCATCCTACCTGTATCGAGGCTATCGGTGCGAGGACTCGGATCGAGGCTCATCCTGGATCAGGCGATGCGGCGTGCGTCCGCCTGGACGGGTGTCGCGGCGGGGTGCTGCGAGGGACCTGGAACCGGCAGGACCACCGGGCTGGCGGCTCCGACGACAGGCTGTGCCTCTTCGATGACGGCTGGCGATCGGTCCGCCGCCGCGGCGGGCGATGCATCGAGCGCATTCGACTCGACGCTCGCCTCTGTCGGTCCCGTCAGAGCGTTCGGCGGTTCACGCCACGCGAACGCGTCAAGGCGGCCGGTGACGGGGGAGATCGGCGCCCAAGTCTCCGAGACGACGCTGTCGGCGATCCACAGCGGATCACGCGGAGCATGGGCGGCGCGTGCGAGCCACTCACGCGCCCGGCCCGAGCCGGCACCGTGCTCGGCTTCCTCGATCCGGGCCATCAGCAAGCAGGTGCGCACGGTCGGGCGCTCGTTGAGGAGCGGTTTCAGCGCGTCGCGGGCCTGCACGAAATCGCGCGCGTCCAGCGCGGCCTGCGCCACGGCGAGGCGTGCCTCGGGGTGCCAGGACGAGAGTTTGGCCAGCGTTTCGGCGCGGGCGAGCCGGTCGCGCACGGAGTCGCCCGTCCTGAGGCCGAGATAGACCTTGGCGAGATCGGGATGCGGGTTCGCCTTCCAGGCGGCCTCCAAGATCTTCGACGCTTTGCGCAGGTCCCCGCGGCGGGCGAGCAGGCGGCCGGCGATGCAGGCGGCGGGCACAAGGTCGGGCGAGAGCTTCACGGCCTGCATGGCACGCTCCAACGCCGCCTCCGGCTCGCCGGCCTCTCGGCGCTGGGCTCCCGCCGTGAGCAGGACGGCGCGCTGGCGGCGCGCCACGCTCTTGTCGAGCAGGCCCAACGAGCCGCGCCGCTCCACGGTCTCGAGGGCTCCAGACCAGTCGCCGTCGGCGCACTGCGCCTCAAGCACGGCTTCGTTGGCCCAGGTCACACTGGGAGCGAGGCGGGCCGCCTCGACCGCGTAGGCGCGGGCCGCAGTCTCGTCCTCGCGGCGGCGCGCCTCGACGAACAGCCCGCGCAGGCCGAGCACGCGCGTCTCCGGATCGTCCGCCATGCGCTGGAACGCGTTCTCGGCCGCCTCCCGGTCGCCCGAGATCTGCGCAGCCTGCGCCTTGAGCAGGAGCGTCAGCGGTTCAGGTCCGAGCAGGCGTTCGGCGTCGCTCGCGTGGCGGCGCGCAGCCAGCGGGTCACCGGAGCCGACCGCCACCATCCCGCGCGAGAGCGCCGTGAACCCCTTCGCCCGGCGCCGCTCGCGCGAGCCGCGGACCAGGATCTCCGGCAGGCCGATGACGCCGCGCACGACCGCCCACAGGAGACCGATCGCGACGGCGGCCACGAGGACCCCGACCAGCCCGATCGCCAGGCTGGTGGCGACCTCGTAGCCGTTCCACACGATGGTCACGGTGCCGGGCCGATCGGCGATCCAGACCGCCCCGAAGGCAGCCAGGGCGAGAAGGGCCAGAAAGGCGAGGGCACGCCACATCGATTGAATACTCCTGTGGGCGCTGCCGGGACGCGCCGCGCGGATGGACAACGAGATTTCGGCCGGGCCGATACTGGGGCGCTCGCCCGGTCTCAGGGCCCGGCAGGAAGGGTCTTGAACGCGTCGGATAGGAGGGCGCGGGCGGCCTGCGCGGCCGCATTGCGGGCTTTGAGCTTCTCACCGAAGGGACCGGCCTCGGCCTTGGCCTCCTGCGGGAGGCCCTCGAACGCCGTAACCGCGTCCTGCAAGGCGCCGCGGTCCAGCGCAGCCTGTACCTTCTCCACCGGATTCTCGCCGGCGGGTCGGCCGCCTGAGGCCGGTGGCGCATCGACCCGGCGCACCTGAACGATCGAATCAGCCATGCTAAGAAGCTTCGCCTTGATGTCACCGTTCTCGGCGACGCTCCGAGCCTCGGAGGCCCGACGCGCCGCGGCAGCCTTCTCGGCCACCGGGCGGAACTCGGCGGCGAGCTGGGCCGTGGTCGGCGCCCCCGCCTCGGCAAACGGCGCCAGCGCGTCGAGACGGGCAGAATCGCCGGTCTCGAGCTTGCGCAGCGTGGTCAGCGGCTCGGCGTAGGGCGCACCGGTTGAGAGCGCGGTCGCGACCCTGTCGGCCGCGACGACCCTGAGGGCGGCCTGCACGGTCGCGGCCTCCGCCCGCTGTCCGACCGCCTTGTCGAGGGCCGCGATCTTGTCAGCCTGCTCGTGCTGCGCGCGCTCAAGCGCACGCGTCGTCTCCTGCGCCTGCGTGCGTCCGGCCTCGGCCGCCTGCTGGCTCGCCTGCGTGGCCTTCTCCACGGCCTCGGTCGCGCTCTTTACCCGCTCATCCAGAGCCTGCTGGAGGGCATCGAGGCGCTGCCCGAGGGTACGGTCAGCCTCCGCATTCGCCGTGGTGCGGCTCTCGACGTCGGCCTGGAGGGCGGCGATGCGCTGATCGAGTTCCTGCGGAGGCGCCGCGGCCTTGTCTTCGAGCGCCTTCAACCGGTCCGGAACGCCGGCGAACTCCGGCGCCGGCTGCACGGCGGCCTGACCGTCCTTGCCGGGCTCCTCCTGAAGGGCCGAGACGCGCTGGTCGAGGCTATCGAGGCGAGCCAAGACGTCTGCCGGCAGCGCCGGCGCGGCTCCGCGATCACCCTCGGCGGACGGACCGCCCTGTTGGCCAGCCTGTGCGAGCGCCTGCTTGGCGGTTGCCTCGGCAGCCTTCACCGCCTCGGGAAGCGACTTCAGGGCCGTTTCAGTGCCAGAGACGCGCTTGTCGAGGGCTGTGAGCGCGTCGCGCGGCGCGAGACCCGCGATGCGTTGCTCCAGCGCCGCAACCCGCCCATCCTCGCGCGGCGGGAGCAGCCCGGCGCGGTCGGCTCCGAAAAGTAGGCCCGCACCGATCACGCCGCCGAGCAGACCGGCAGCCGCCATCGATCCGAAGCCGGCGCCGCCCCGCGCCGCCTCGGCGGCCGGGGCCGCCTTCGGGATCGGGCTCGCGGCGGATGCGGGCTTCGGGCCGTCCTTGGATGCGTCCCTGCCGGGCTCGGTCCTCGCGCCCGTCGGAGCGGCGCCGCCCTTGGCGGCTTCCGCCGGATCGGGAACGCGCTTGGCCTTCAGGTCCAGAATAGGGCCGTCCGTGACGTTTCCGCCGGCCCGGAACGGCTCGGCCTTGGCGGCGCCGGGCTTTGTGTCGGCGGATTTGGGATCGACGGGTTTGGCCTCGCCCGGCTTGCCGACGGGCTCGGGCTTGAGCGTGCCGGATGCCGTCGACGCCGACGAGCCCGCGCCAGGGGTCGCCGCCTTGGTGGGCTCGCTCCGGGCTGCGCCCGCTCCCAGAGGTGAGCCAGCGGGCATGCCGGGACGCGCCGACTCGACCGGCGCGGTCTCGGGCTTCGGCGGCTCGGCCGCCGCCTTGGCGGTGGGGGTGGTCCCGCCCGTCGGCGCCGGTCCGGAGGGCCTTCCGGCCTGTGGCGTGGACGAACCGGAGGGCTTCCCCTCCGCCTTCGGAGCATCCTTCTGGTCGGGCTTGCCCGGCTCGGGCCTGACGTCTGGACGGGGCTGCTGGCCGGCGATGCCGGGCTTGGCCGCTTCGGCACCCGTGCCGCTTGCCTTGTCGCCGCCCTTCTCGCCACCCTTGCCGGGCGCGGTCGGGTTCGGGCGGTTCGCGTCGTTGGATGGTGGCTTCACGGGCCGTCTCTCTCCAGTCTCAGCGGTTCGACCGCCGGGCGGATGCCGCCGCAGCCGGCGCACCCGGCCGCGCTTGGCCGCCGTCCTAACACCGCGGGCTCGGCGCGCGCGAGCCCTTCCACGACACGCGCGTTACGGCGTCAGTCCAGACCCGCCAGGAGATCGTCCTCGCGGGGCCGCCTCGGCACGAAATGGATCGGAATGCCCGCCGCTGCCAGGGGGACGGCCACGTCTTCCGACAGGCAGTAATGTCGAATTGATCCGAAAGGTTCGGCCAGACCCGCATCCCCGGCGAGGACAAGCGCCGTCGCGGCGCTGCGGCGGGAGTAATGGAGAGCTGCGTCGAGGGGCGATTCGGTACCGCCGAGCGCGGCCGCGACCGGGGGCGGCAGCACGGCGACCGGCTCGGCGGCGTAGACGATCTCGACCTGCACGTCGTAGCCCGCGCGCACGAGCGTTGCGGCCGGCTCCGCCTTGCGCTCCGCCCCGGCGAGGTGAAGCAGGCGCGCGCCGGGCGGCAGCGCCTCGGCGACTAGCCGGGCGAGCGCGGCGGCGTCTCCCGCTCCCGCGCGCACCGGTCCGAGGCCGGCGCGCGTCGCGGCCTCTGCCGTGCGCGCGCCCACCGCGAAGACCGCCGTGCCGGCGAGCCGCGCGACTGCGGCCGCGTCCAGGGCGTCGAGGCCGTTCCCGCTCGTGAGAAGGAGGCCGGCGAAGGGCCCCTCCGGGAGGCGGGTGCCGGTGGGACGGCTGACCAAGACGGGCGCGACGAGCGGCCGGTGCCCGCGATCGCGCAGCCGGGCCGCCGTGCGCGCGGCGCCGGGCTCCGGTCGGGCGACCCAGATCCGCATCGCGTCAGGTTTCGAGGGTGAGGCGCACCGCGTGGCGTGCCTCCATGCCCGGTGGCAGCAGGCGCTGCGAATCGCGCTCCGCGAGGTCGCCCGAGAAGTCGGCCCAGTCGGCGTGACCCGTCCAGCACTCGAGCGACAGGAACGGCGCGGTGGGCTTGGTCCAGACGGCGAGATGGGGAAAATCCTCGACCTCCATGCGAATCGCCCGGCCGTCCGGACCGGCGAAGCGCATCGCGCGGCTCGCGGCGTTTCGGAATACCAGCGCCTCCGTGAAGATCGCCGGGTCCAGGGGCAAGGTATCGCCCTGCAGCGGGACCGGCCGCTCGTTGCGCAACAGCAGTCCGCCAGCGCCGACCTCCGGGACGGTGGCGCGCTCCGCCCTCTCGAAAACCACGGCGTAGTCGCCGGTCGAGCGGGCGCCGCCCGCGAAGGGCCAGGGGAAGGCGGGGTGGAAGCCCAGCGCGTAGGGCAGGGGCTCGGCACCCGGGTTGGCCACAGTGACGGCGAAGTCGAGGCACGCTGCGCGGACCCGGGTCTCGACGTCGAGGCGAAAGGCGAAGGGGTAGTGTCGCCGCGTCTCAGGCCCGTCGGCGAGCCGCAAGGTGACGGCGTCGTCCGCGCGTGCCACGACGGTGAACGGCAGGTCGCGCGCGAACCCGTGCTGCGCCATTGGGTAGGGCTGCCCGTCGACGCGGACCGCGCCGTTTGCGGAGGCGCCGACGACGGGGAAGAGCCAGGGGGCGTGCCGGTTCCAATGCTCCGGGTCGCCGGTCCAGAGATATTCTCGGTCGCCGACCTTCCAGGAGACCGGCTCGGCGCCGTCGAGCGCAATGCGAGCCGCGGTGCCGCCGGGGCCTCTCAGGTCGATCGTCTCGCGCATCGCCGATCCTCTCTGTGTACGTCCGGCTCAGTATAGGTCCGCACGGCGCGGCTTCATCACCCGGCCCCGCGAACGCCGTCTCACGCCGCCGGGGCGATCCCGGGCAGAACGGCGCCGGGCGGGCCCGCGGCGACGACGCGGCCCGCCTCGAGCACGTAAACCGTGTCGACCCGCTCCAGCGTCGTGAGGCGGTGAGCGATCATGACGAGCGTGCGCGTGCCGGCCAGCTCCCGCAGGGAGCGCATCACCGCGGCCTCCGTCTCGCCGTCGAGAGCCGAGGTCGCCTCGTCGAATACGAGTACGTCCGGCTCGTGGTACAGCGCCCGGGCGATGCCGATGCGCTGGCGCTGCCCGCCGCTGAGGCGCGCGCCACGTTCGCCGACCCGGGTGGCGTAGCCCTCGGGCAGGGCGGCTACGAAGCCTTCGAGCCCCGCGATCCGCGCGGCGCGCTCCACCCGGGTGGGATCCGGCTCGTCGAGGCCGAGCGCGATGTTCTCGGCGATCGTGCCGTCCACTAGGAACACGTCCTGCGGCACGTAGCCGACGCGATTCTGCCAAGCTCTCAGGGTGTCGGGCGAGAGGCCGACGCCGTCCACCGCGATCCGGCCGGCGCTGGGGGCCAGGATGCCGAGCAGCAGGCCGACCAGTGTGGACTTGCCCGACCCCGTGCGGCCGACGATGCCGACCGCCGTCCCTGCCGGAACAACCAGGTCGATGCCGGAGAGGGTCGGGCGACCGGGTTCGTAGTCGAAGCGGACGGCCTCGAAGCGCAGGGACTCGCGAAAGGGCAGGCGCCGCGAATCGCGCGGGGCTCGGACCGGCTCGTCGCCGAGCTCGTCCACGATCAGCCGCGCGGCCGGCAGGGTGAAGCGCAGCAGCGCCAACGCGTTGAAGATGTTCTGGAAAGCCGGCAGCATGCGGTAGCCCGCGAAGGCGAACAGGCCGAGCAGCGGCAGGATGCCCGCGGTATCGAGACCCTGCGCCAGGGCGAACAGTACCACCACGATCACGCCGCCGAAGGCCAGCGCCTCGATGACGAAGCGCGGCAATTGCCCGGTCACGTGGCTTGCGGCGCTGTCTCGTGCGAAGGCCCGGGCCGGCCCGTCGAACCGCGCCGCGAAACCCTCGGCACGGCCGTAGAGCTTGAGTTCCGTCAGCGCGCCCAGCGTCTCCTGGACGACGCGGAAGCGCGTCTCGTTGTCGGCCACCGATCGCGCCCCGATCCGGGCGAGGCGGGCGCGGACGAAGAGGTAGATCCCGACATAAAGCCCTCCGAAGCCGCCGCCGAGCACGAGCGCGAGGCCGGGCGCGTAGAGGAGCAGGAAGCCGATGACGGCCAGCGCCGAAGTGGCGCGCGAAGCGATCACGGTGAGCGGCGTCAGCACACCGATCACCACCCGGTCGGTCTCGCTTAGCACGTTCTTGGCGAGTTCGGCGCTGTTGGCCTGCGCGAAGAACAGGCGCTCCCGGTCGAGGTAGCGAAACAGCAGGCGCCGGGCGAGGCCGTAGCCCGTCAGATGGGTGAACAGCAGCTGCGCGTAGGTCAGAGCCGCATTGGCCGCCGCTGTGGTGAGGATCGCGAGGAGCGCCGCTAGGCCGGTGGCGATGAGGAAGGCGCGCGGGCCGGCTAGCCCGAGCCCATCGCGCAGGGCCGCGAGATAGGGAAGTCTGTCGGCGGCAGCCGGATCCCCGACCAGCGTCAGGAACGGGATCACGGAGGCGACCCCGATCACCTCCAGGAGCGCCGTAGCGGCGAGTCCCAGCGCGATCAGCGCGAGGCGCCGCCGCTCCTCGGGCTGGAGCGCGCGCAGGAGGTCTCTCAGCGTGCGTATGGACGGGTGTGGCGATGGGGCGGGCATCCGGCCAGCGCTTAAAGAGCGCCGCCGGGCCTGTCCACGCGCGGGGGCCTCAGCCGACCTGCTTCAGTGAATCGAGGTCCACCGTGCCGTTCTGGCTCGCGAAGCTCACCGTGCCGCCGCTCTGCTGCTGCACGCCGCTGATACGGTGGTCGCCACTGTCGTAGGTCGTGGTCTTGCCCTCGCGCTCAACCAGGAGGCGGTGCTTCTCGGGAAAGAACGCGTAGCGCAGCCCGTTCTGCCCCCCGCTGCTTGCCGGGCTGCCGAGATCCTCCGGCCACCAGGGCTCGGCGCCCTTCATCGGCTTCATCGGTTCCATGGGCTTCATCGGTTCCATGGGCCTCATCGGTTCCATCGTCTGTCCTCCGGTGGTGATCCGGGGAGACGCGGGCGCGGCGGTTTGGTTGCACATGGGACATCGGCACGGCGCGGAAGCGATCCGCCGTTCCGCAAGCCGAAATGCTGGTTTGGAAGGCGTGTGGCGCGGGCGACGGGGCTCGAACCCGCGACCTCCGGCGTGACAGGCCGGCACT
>NZ_LSIX01000874.1:0-3900 GCF_001556475.1 Methylobacterium sp. CCH5-D2
GCCGGCGCCGATGAGCGCTGTCTACGCAAGCCCAGCCGCCCCGTCAACACCCGATACGACGAACACGCGAAAAACCTGCAACAGGCCTGTGACGGGCGCCAACGCGACCCCTCGCGAATCAAGCCACGTTCGCTCGTGGAAGGCGCACCCTCGGGCCTCAATCTCGACACGCTGGCACTCGACATGGTCAGGATACGAGCAGCCGCCGCGACGGTCGCGACGCGCCCGGGGTGGCTGCTTCGCATTCTTCTCGGCCCATTCAGGGGATCGTTCGCGTGACGCGTGACCGCGTGAAGATCGGTGTGACCGGCGCAGCGGCGTCCGGTCAGGGATTCGATCCGCCGCTCGACCTCCTCGGCCCGGAGGCGTCGCGCATCGACCGGCGCGCCGTGAACCTCCGGTGGCTCTGCGCCAGCGCGCTCACGGGGCTTTCCGGCGCGGGCCTGATCTTCGCGGCGCTGCACGTCTCGCTCCAGGGCGAGGCCTCCTTCGCGGCGATCCCCGAGATCGCGACGGTGAGCCAGCGGCCCCAGGCGAGCGAGGGCGGCACCAACGTCGCGCGCAAGGGCGACCGGCTGGTCCGCAGCGTGATGATCGCCTCGGCCAAGCAGAGCTACCGCGCGCCCGTCACGGTGAAGCTCGGCGATCGGGAGATCATCAAGGCCAAGCCGTTCGTCCGCCTCACCGCGGGTCTGTCGCAGAGCGTCGGGCTCTACGCCAGCGACATCCCGCCCTTCGACCCGACGAAGTTCGTCTCCGACGAGCCCGCCGACCGGGCGAGCGAGCCGAGCGCCGCCGACGCGCCCGGCGCCGAAGTCACGGTGGTCAAACGCATCCTCGCGGAGGCGCCGGTCGATCCGAACGCGCCGGCCCTCGGGGACGACGCCGTCACCGCGCAGGTCGAGGAGGAGCGCCGCGCCGCCGCAGAGGCGGGCCGCCGCGCCGCGATCCCGATCGCGCCCCAGATCCTGCTCTCGCGCACCTTGCAGCCCAGCACGCCGGCGGCCGACGCGGCCGTGCCCGGCCGCGACGGGAACCCGTTCCGGGCGATCGAGGTGCTGGTCGTGCCCGAGAACGTGACGAAGCTCGCCAAAACGGAACTGCGCACGGGCGAGGCGCCCCTCGTGGAGGAGCGTGACCTCGCGCTCGGCCGCGGCGAGACCCTGGAAGCTGCCCTGCGCGCCACGGGTTTCGCCAGCGACGAGCAGATCCGCGGCGTCGTCACGGCGCTCGGGGGCCGGCCCCGCGTCGGCGCCCTCACCGAAGGACAGCGCCTGCGGGTGCAGATCGCCCCGGGCGCCCGGCCGGCCGATCCACGGCAGGTGACCCGCGTCGTTCTCTACGGGGAGAACGGAATCGAGGGGATCGCGGCGATCAACGACCGGGCGGCCTTCGTCTCCGTCGCGCCCCCGCGGGAGGATACGCCCTCGCGCAAGCCGCAGGCCCAGGCGGAGGCGAGCGAGGACGAGGAGGACGACGGCACCGGCCCGAGGCTCTACCAGAGCCTCTACGAGACGGCCGCGCGCCACGAGCTGCCGCGCGCCACCGTCGAGGACATCGTCCGGGTGTTCAGCTACGACCTCGACTTCCAGCGCCGGATCGGCGGCGGCGACAGCCTCGACGTGTTCTACACCTACGACGAGGATGCCGGACAGAGCCCCGAGCGGCCCGACCTCCTCTACGCCGCGCTCAACCTCGGCGGCGAGGCGCGCAAGATCTACCGCTTCCAGTCCCCCGACGACGGCGCGATCGACTACCTCGACGAGCAGGGCCGCTCGCTGAAGAAGTTCCTGATCCGCAAGCCCATCGCGGACGGCATCATGCGCTCCGGCTTCGGCTACCGGCGTCACCCGGTGCTCGGCTACGCCAAGCTCCACACGGGCGTCGACTGGTCGAACCCGATCGGCACGCCGATCGTGGCGGCCGGCAACGGCACGGTGATCAAGGCCGAGTGGGATTCGGGCTACGGGCGGCGCGTCGAGATCCAGCACCTCAACGGCTACGTCACCACCTACAACCACATGTCGCGGTTCGGCCGCGGCGTCAGCGCGGGCACGCGGGTGCGGCAGGGGCAGGTCATCGGCTATGTCGGCTCCACCGGCCTCTCGACCGGCGCGCACCTGCACTACGAGGTGATCATCAACGGCCACTTCGTCGATCCGATGAAGATCCGCGTGCCGCGCGGGCGCGAGCTCGACGGCCGCCTGCTCGCCGAGTTCAAGCGCCAGCGCGACCAGATCGAGGCCGAGATGCAGAAGGGCAAGACCGCGACCGCGCTCGCCCAGCGCGAGACGGCGGTGCGGTAGGAGTGGGCCGGGAATCCGCCGGCCCGGAGATCACTACACCCTAAAGGTGTATCAGCCGGACGATATCATCCGAAGATTGCGGACAGGCGCACAAGTTTCGTCTTCCTAGGCAGTTCGCCCCCTGTACGGCTAGCACAGGTAATTGACAGGCCCCGTGCCTCGGGAATGATCCGTTCCGGCGCGCGCGGTTCCGCGGTGCCCGACCGATCGCAGCACTGGACGACCGCATGACGCGGCCCGACGCCCCCGACGGAGGGCAGCCGACACCCGAGCCTGCGGCCCTTCCCTTCGCGGCGGCCATGCAGGCCGCGCGCCTGCCGATGACGATCACCGACCCGCACCGCCTCGACAACCCGATCGTCTTCGCCAACGACGCCTTCCTGCGCCTCACCGGTTACGCGCGCAGCGAGGTCGAGGGGCGCAACTGCCGCTTCCTGCAGGGCGCGGGCACCGATCCGGACGCGGCCGCGCGCATCGGGCACGCCCTGCGCGCGGGCCGCGACATCGGCCTCGACATCCTGAACTACCGCAAGGACGGCACCCCGTTCTGGAACGCCCTCGCGATCAGTCCGGTCTTCGGCGGGGCCGGCAGCGTGCAGTACTTCGTCGCCACCCAGACCGACATCACGGAGCGCCTGCACGACCTCCAGGCTCGGACCACGCTCCTGCACGAGGTCGATCACCGGGTGAAGAACACGCTGCAGATGATCGCCGCCCTGGTGGCGACGCAGATGTCGGGCGTCCCGGCCGGGGCCGCGCGCGAGACGCTCGCGGCGACGCTCCGGCGGATCGAGACGCTGGGGACCCTGCACCGGCGGCTGCACCAGTCGGACGACGTCGCCCAGGTGGCGATCGCCGACGTCGTCGCCGACATCGTGGCGGACCTCCTGGGCGCCGCCGGGCGGCCGGACGTGGCGGTGACGCTCGATCTCGCGCCGCTGCGCCTGCCCGCCGAGGCGGCGGCGCCCGTGGCGCTGATCGTCAACGAACTCGTCACGAACGCGCTCAAGCACGCCTTCCCAGCCCGGCCCGGCCGGCTCACGGTGCGCCTCGGCCGGGACGGCGACCGGGAGATCGTCGAGGTGGCGGACGACGGGCCCGGCATGCCGGCGACCGCGCCGGAGGGGACCGCGCCGGAGGGGACCGCCTTCGGCACGACCATCGTGCGGATGCTGGCGCGCCAGCTCCGCGCCGGGCTGGACTGGGTTCCGGCCGCGCCCCAGGGCACCCGCGTGATCCTCTCCCTGCCGGCGCGTCGGCCGGAGGAGGCCGCGGCGAGGACCACGGACCAGCGCGCCGGCCAGGCCGCCCTTCAGGCCGCGGGGAAGCCGAGCGACACGCGCAGCGCGGCGGCCGCGACGCCCTGAGCCCGCAGGTCGGCGAGCGCGGTGGAGCCGCGCGACTTGGCGAGCTTGCCCCCGTCGGTGTCCCGGATCAGGCCGTGATGGTGGTAGCGCGGGCTCGGCAGGCCGAGCAGGCGCTGCAGCAGGACGTGCAGGTCGGTCGCCGCCTCGAGATCCTGCCCGCGGACCACGTGGGTGATGCCCTGCGCCGCGTCGTCGTGCACGACCGCGAGATGGTAGCTCGTCGGCAC